>JAYVXP010000313.1:0-26834 GCA_043785125.1 Bacteroidia bacterium | reverse complement strand
TACTTTTCTTTTGCTTACCCAAAATAAAAGTAACAAAAGAAAAGGGTCCCACGAACACTGCGCGTCTCCCCGCTGCTAACCGCCTTGCCACCGCACATCCCCCGACTTACGCCGCGCTGTTCGTGGACGCCCACCCACCGCTAACTTCGGCTGGATTACAGTTTTGGATGCAATTTTGACTCAAAATTTTAAAATCAGACTTGTTGTAATTCGCTTCAACGAAAAAACTATCAATCATCGCATAAGGCGCATCATTATTTCGCGGATCTGCAGAATGGCTTTGGCCGAATACCTAAAAAAAATGCGGTAAAACCATTAAACCCACTCTTTTTTTCCTTGTCTAAGCACTATACAATGAAAAAGCTGATTTCCATTTCGCTTTTTATGATGAGTTTTTCACTGGCGATCCACACCGACGCCTCGGCTACCGGCAAAGTTTTTATACCCCGTCCTCTGTTACCTCCCCCCGGAGTTGTTGTAGCCGGAGGACATTGGAAGTGGAATCGCAGAATGAACCAATGGGTTTGGATAAATACAATCCGCATGCGTCCTTTTTTTCCGCGGCGCGCAGTGCGGGTCCGACTATTCTAAAAATATTCTCTTAACTCGGGATACGCTCGGGTTGTTTAAGGTGGATGGAAAAGCGGGGCGCGAGTCCCGCTTTCCTTTTGGGGGCGTGCCGGTGACTCAAGTGTTGGGGTTCCAAAAAGCGTTTGCTGTGGGGGGGTGCTGGGTTCGAATTCCAGTGGGATCACAAAATAGCCTCAGAGATGGGGCTATTTTTAGTTTTGTCGAATTTGTGTCGAAAGTATCCAATCTTAGACTCATTAAACTACTCGTTCAAATTCATTTACTCAATTGACATTTCGCTCTTGCCATAACCAACCCAACGTATTCCTTTTTTTGTTTGTGTATCGTACTATTTACAAAGATTACCTTTTTGGGTCAAATTTCATTTTTGTTTCCAAAAATTTGCGATAATCAGACCGAAACCCACAACATAGTCAGCGACATTCCAAACTTCTCCGGTCCGAAGAAATCCGAATCAAGGTCTGTAATGGTTGCCTTTTTTTATATCGATGGTTAAATCATCGGTATATCAGTGATTGCTTAACTTCTTTAGTAATTTTAACTGGATCACGGGAACATAGACAGCTATTCACCAAATTTATCTTGCTCATGGAAAAAGAGTTATTTGAAAAGGAATTTTCGGAGTCATTAAACAGAAACTTTGGCAAATACTCTGCTTATTTTAAATATCAGATTAAAGTATTTTTTCCTTTAGGCACTTCGATTTTTCAAGTTACGAAGTGCTTAATTTTAGAATTGCATTTTGGCACGATCACCTTGGCGAACAATATTTTAGAACGATTACTTAAACTTGCTCTGCACTACAAGGAGGTTGGCCTACAACCCATTCCATTTGAAAATTGGAATTTGGTACATGAAGTGGTGGCAGATAAAAAATATGGATCATTACCTTTGGGAAACAGTATTGAGCAATGCCGAAAGGAGAATTTAATTACTGATGCTGAAAAGGATATTCTTTTTAAAACTATTAGAGATTTAATGCGTAATGGTTTTTCTCACGCTGATGCAAGTAAATTTCTGATTAATGTTCCAGACACAATGCCCTTTTTGCAGACTACTTTTTCTAATCCTAATGATAGTCAGCTGGTAGATTTTAATGCTACTAAAGTAATTCCATCAATGCAATCTGTTCTCATTGAAGATTTCGCCAGAATTAATGCCGCAAAAGTTTGGTCCCCGGATTACCATCTCCTCCTGTTCCTCCTTTTAACCCGCCTTCCAATTCCGTTTGCTCCCATCCCCTAATTCTTCCTAACTTGCATCTACGAATTGCCACAACATGAAGTCTGCCTCGCTGATCTGTCTTTTACTGCTTTTTTCCCTTCTCGCACATTCCCAATCCGACCCGCTGGAACCCGCGCGGAAAAAGATTGCGAACAAGGATTTTGCGGGAGCCAAAATCGATTTGTCCAAAATCATCGACAGCAATCCAAAAAATAAGGAGGCGTACTCGCTGCGGGGCCGCGCGCGTATGGGGTTGCAGGATTTCTATGGTGCCATCGGCGACTTCAATTTCGCACTCGATACCGATTCCACCTTCGCCGAAGCGCTCAACTTCAGGGGTGAGTCCAAAACCAGCCTGGGAGACGACGAAGGAGCCATCGAGGACCTGAATAAGGCCATCCGCTTCAACCCGAAATTCACCGAGGCCTTCATCAACCGTGGCTTTGCAAAATACAACATCGACGATCTCCAGGGTTCCTATTTTGATTTTTCCAAAGCCCTCGAACTCGGACCGGTGGATGCCGATAAGTATTTTAACCGCGGCGTGGTCAAAGCGGAACTGGGTGAGTTTGTCAGCGCCATCGATGATTATACCAAAGCCCTCGAACTGGATAAGAACGATGCCAACTTATACAATTACCGCGGCGTCGCGCGATACAACGCCGGCAATTTTAAGGAAGCCATTGCCGATTATGACCAGGCAATCATCCTCGATGCGAAAGATCCGCTGCGATATGAGAACAGGGCGCTGGCAAAAACTGCAAACGAAGATTTAAAAGGAGCACTGGAAGACTACAACAAATGCATCGAACTGGCCAACGATGATCCAGAGACCTACAACCTACGGGGCGTGCTCAAGAATACCATGCAGGATTACGACGGCGCGATTGCCGACTATTCCAAATCCATCGAATTGGACGCCACCAACCCAACCTATTTTGACAATCGCGCATTAAGCAAAACGGAAAAAGAAAATTATGCAGGGGCAGTGGAAGACTACACCGCCTCCATTGAACTTTATTCCAATGACGCGGAGACATATTATCAACGCGGGCTGGTCAAGCTGCAGATGAATAATAATTATGACGCCTGCCTTGATTTTAAACATGCCGAAGAGCTCGGCTCCCAGGAAGCTAAAACTGCAATAAAGAAAAACTGCAAGTAATGTCGTCGGCGATTGCCATCATCCTCAACGGCATTTCGCGTAAAAAGAAACCCTTTTATCAAGAGATCCTTCCCGTTCTCACGCGAGAGTTTGCGATCGAAGTTTTTGAAACACAACGCGCTGGTCATGCGTCAGAACTAAGTCGGCAAGCAGTTGAAAAAGGTTTCCCAATTATTGTTGCCGCCGGCGGCGATGGTACTCTGAACCAGGTTCTCAATGGCGTCTTGCAGAACCACAAAGATCCGCTTCCGGTTCTTGGCCTCATCCCGCTGGGCTCCGGAAATGATTTTGCCCGCACGTGTGGACTGTCGTTCAGTCCCCCGTCTTTTGCCGACCTGGTCAAATCAAATCAACCCAAACCAATTGATCTGGGAAGACTTACTTGTCGGAATGAACAAGGGGCGGAAGTGATCCGGTACTTTGTCAATGCCTGCAGCATTGGTATGGGGCCAGCTGTGGTGAAACGATTGGCCCACAGCAGCCGATTTTTAGGGCCATTGCTTACGTATTGGAAAGCCATTACAACGACCTTTTTCACCCACCAGCCTCAGGAAATCAAATGCATCACTCCCTCCTGGGAATGGCGTGGAAAAATCCGTGTTCTGGTTGTCGCCAACGGACGATCTTTTGGCAACTCACTCTTCATCGCTCCCGATGCATTACCCGACGATGGAATCTTTAACACGTTTATTGCAGGCGAGGTACCGCTCCTGAATTTTCTGATCTACCAGCAACACCTGAAGAGCCGAAAGAAAATTGAGGATAAATTGATTATCTACAATCAAACCAACCACGTCGAATTGACCGCCCCTGAGTTGTGTCCCATCGAAGCAGAAGGTGAATTGGCGGGCTATCTCCCGGCGAGGGTTGAAATGATTCCAGGGGGGGTTCGTTTTCTGAGGTGATGAAATGCAGGAGCACAAAGAACACAACGGAATATTAAGCTTCTGGAAATCTGAAAAATGTCGTTGTATTCTTAGTGTCCTCGTGACCTTGTATTAAAAAAAGGCCCCGATAAAATCAGGGCTCTTTTCTATTTCATGAATTGCCTATGATGCCGGCACTCCCACATACTTCGAACTTCCAAATGCAATAACAGGGTATCCAATAATCCCGACAAACAGCAAAAGAAGGGTCATCCCTATCCCGTGACCAAAGGCCAACGATAACCGATGCACCAGGATAATCGCTATGACGAGGTTGACGACCGGAATCAACAACAGTATAATCCACCACGTCGGCTTGCCTACAATTTCTAAAAACACAATGAGATTATAAATGGGAACAATGGATGCCCATCCTGGCTTTCCCGCCTTCGTGAAAATTTTCCACATGGATACGATCAGCAATAAAAAAATAACCAAATAAAAGATAATAACTCCTGTGCCGATTGCAGCCATGCCAGAAGGTGGGCTTTCGTAAGTTTCCATAAGGTTGGGTTTAGGTGTTTTAGGTTGGTCGGTAAAAACTCTGGAAAGAAAGTTAAGAATTAGAACGGAAAACCATTCATTTTTTTGGCTTGAATTATTTCTATTTTTACTAAAACACTGTCATTTGAACCTTTCGCTACAACGGTACTTCAACGTTTTGGAGGCCGATCGCCTTCATCTTCTGGAAAAAGTGAGTAAACTTTCGCCCGAACATCTCCATCGTGCCCCGCCCGGCAAATGGTCGATCAGTCAAATACTCGCTCATCTGGTTGCCGCTGAAAGGCTATCGGTACAGTACATGAACAAAAAGATTCTTGGCATGCAGGAGGCAGAAAACACCAGCATCGTGGAAGAAATGAAAATGGTCTTGTTGAAAATTTCCCAACGCCTGCCGTTCAAGTTCAAAGCCCCAAAGGCCGTAGTAGACATAACACCATCCCATGCTGACCTGCGCGAACTCGAAGCAGACTGGAACAACGCACGGGCCGAGCTCAAGAACCTGCTCGAAAAATTTGATGATACGCTAATCAAAAAGAAAATTTATAAGCACATCCGCGCCGGGAGATTGAATATTCAACATGCTTTGATTTTTTTTCACGACCATTCCATTCACCATTGGCCTCAGATAAAACGTCTGCTTTGATTTTAAGCCTCTTTTTTGTCTTTAATCAGATAACAAAATGAAAAGGAATTTTGCGCCTCTCATTCTTCTTTGTCTTTGTCTGCCCGCATCGGCGCAAAGCAAATTACAAGGCCCTGAAGATTTTTTAGGTTATGCGTTGGGTGATCGCTTTACCCCCCATCATCTCGCGGTAGCCTATTTCAAGGCAGTAGATGAGGCCCTCCCCAATGTGCAGATCATTCAATACGGAGAAACCAATGAACACCGTCCGTTGATTTATGCTATTCTGACTTCCCCTGAAAATTTCAAGAACCTTGAACAAATCCGATCGGATAATCTGCGACGGGCGGGCCTGGCTTACGGTGCGCCTTCCGAAAACAAAGTAGCCATTGTCTGGCTGAGTTATGGCGTACATGGCAATGAAGCCAGTTCGACGGAAGCAGCAATGAAAACATTGTATGACCTTGTCAATCCCACTCAAACCAGTTCTCAAGAATGGCTCAAAAATACGGTAGTGATCATCGACCCTTGTATTAATCCGGATGGGCGTGAACGTTATGTTAATTTTTATGATCAGCACAGAAACAACCCGGCAACTCCCGATCCCCAATCTATTGAACACCGCGAACCGTGGCCGGGTGGAAGAGGAAACCATTATTTGTTTGACCTCAACCGCGATTGGGCATGGGAGACACAAATCGAATCACAGGCAAGACTCAAAGTGTATAACCAATGGCTTCCTCACGTGCACGTTGATTTTCATGAGCAGAATCCGGGCACGCCTTATTATTTTGCGCCCGCGGCTGAACCTTATCATACGGAAATTACACCGTGGCAGCGCGAGTTCCAGAAAATCATTGGAAAGAATAACGCGAAGCGCTTTGACGAACAGGGCTGGCTATACTTTACCAAAGAGCGCTTTGATCTGTATTACCCCGGTTATGGCGACACCTATCCGATGTTTAATGGCGCCATTGGAATGACGTATGAAAAAGGGGGTGGTGGTTCTGCCGGGCTGACCATCACCACTAGCGAAGGCGATCCCGTTACATTGAAAGACCGGCTTCTTCATCACTACACGACCAGTATATCTACGGTTGAAACTTCTTCAAAGAATGCTTTGCGTCTGGTGGATGAGTTTCAAAAATATTTCCGGGAAGGGAATGTTCCCTCCTCCTCTTACAAAACATACCTCATCCGATCCGATAATAATTTGGACAATCTGAATGCGATCAAGGCATGGATGAGTTCGCATTCAATTCAGTTTGGTCATCCCGCGAATGCAAGGCCCCTCACTGGGTTTGATTTTCAAACCCAATCGGTTGCCCATTATACTATTTCTACAAGCGATATCGTCATTCCGGTTGACCAGCCAAAAGGTCGTTTGGTGACCACATTTTTTGAGCCGCAACCTAAACTCGCCGATTCCCTTACTTACGACATCACTGCCTGGAATCTGATTTATGCATTTAATCTGAAAGCGTTTGCCCTGAATGAAAAAGTCGCGGCAACAAAGTTGGTTCAACTCAACACCGTAACCACTGATCCCATCCCGGCCAACCCCTATGCCTATATTTTCAGGTATCAAAGTTTAAAGGATGTTGAATTCCTGGCTGCCCTGATACAAAAAGGAGTGAAAGTACGTTCCTCAAAAAAATCATTTTCTACTGCCAACCAGGACTTTGACGCCGGCACCATAATTGTGACGCGGCGAAACAATGAAACAGTCAGCAATTTTGATCTCCTCCTGCAGGCCACCGCTAAAAAAATGGGCCGTCAACTTTACACATCCACAACCGGCTTTGTTGACAAGGGTATGGACTTTGGATCCAACACATTTAATTACCTGACCCCGCCGAAGGTAGCATTGCTCTCCGGTGATCAAACCTCTTCCACTGGATTCGGGGAAATATGGCATTACTTCGAACAACAAATTCACTACCCGGTTTCGGTCATTCGCACGGATCTCTTCAAATCAATAGATCTATCCCAATATTCCTTGCTGATTATCCCTGAAGGATCCTATACCATATTTGATGACCCTACCCTGGAAATAGTCTTGCGTTGGACAACCGCAGGAGGCCGTTTAATCATCATTGGAGAAGGGTTAAATTCCTTCGTGGACAAAAAGGGGCTGGGACTCAAAGTATACGCATCCGACCAGAATAAAAAAGAAGCCGAAGACAAAGACAAAACAGAAAAGGAAAAGGAAGGCCTTTTACAATATGGTGACATTGAGCGAAAACAATTGTCGCAATCCATGCCCGGTGCCATTTACAAAGTCACGCTCGACAAGTCGCATCCATTGGCCTTTGGGTTAGGAAATTCTTATTACACACTTAAAATCAATAAACTTCATTTTGAGTTTTTAGAAAGCGGTTGGAATGTTGGAACCCTTCTGGGAAAGGCAAAACCAATCCTGGGTTTTGCCGGTTATAAGATTAACAGAAAAATGGACAATACCCTTGTCTTTGGTGTGGAAAACAAAGGCAAGGGTCAAATCATTTATCTCGTTGACGATCCCCTCTTCCGCAGTTTTTGGGAAACCGGAAAAATGCTTTTTTCAAATGCCGTTTTTATGGGGTACTGAACAAGCTATTCAGTTCCAGGTCAATCCTTCCGACAATCACCGAAAAGTCTTCGATGTGCTCTACAAAATCCAATGCATTCATATCCACGATCAGAAGCTTGCCTTGTTGATATTGGCCAATCCATTTTTCATAATATTCATTGAGATTTTTCAAATATTCAAGACGAATTGAGTATTCATAATCCCTGCCCCGTTTCTGAATTTGTTGCACCAGTTTTGGAATGTCCGCCTTTAAATAGATCAGCAAATCGGGAGGCTGAACGAAATTGATCATCGAACTAAAAATGTCGAGATAGTTCTGGTAATCCCGATCGGTGATGTGACCGCTTTTGTGAAGATTGGCGGCAAAAATGTTGGCATCTTCATAGATGGTGCGGTCCTGAATGATGATCTTATTGCTTTCACGAATCTGGCGAATCTGGTTGAAGCGGCTATTGAGAAAATAAATCTGAAGATGAAACGCCCACCGCGTCATATCCTCGTAAAAATCCCTGAGATACGGGTTTTTGTCAACCGATTCGTACAACGGCTCCCAGCCATAATGCTTCGCCAGTTTTTCCACTAACGTGGTTTTACCGGAGCCGATATTACCGCAGACAGCAATGTGTTTGAGATGAGATGACAAGGGATTTTGGGGTTCAACGAGCAAATTCCAAAAAATCAATTTACGAATTCCCGGTTTGAAAAGGATTTTAAGTTTTACGCTATCACGATGTCGGTTTCTATGTTTTCACGATCTTTGCTGAGAATTTTTCTATGAAACGGTTATCCATCGTATTCGTCCTGTTCTTGATGTGTCTCTTCGGTTGCAAGAATGACCAGGATGACCGGTGTGTGTTTGCCCCAGATACAAAAAATATCATTGTTGACTTGCAAATCGAATCTCTTGAAGATTCCGTAGCCACTATCACCACAAAAAAGCAGTTGGTCAATTTCCTCACCCATCACCCTGTTCTGCGCGATCAATTCTTTGGGCGGGCGAGCTATCAGGGTGATTCCTCCTTCGTCAATGAGTTATTTGGGCGGTTCACCAATCCTCACATCGATACTCTGTTGATGGAAACGCACAGGGTTTTTGGTAACCTTTCCGATCTGAAAACTGAATTCAGTAAGGCCTTTGCCAATATAAAATACTATTACCCCGATTTTAAAACGCCGAAAATCCAGACGGTCTTGAGTGGAATGGAAACGGACTTGCTGGTAAGTGATACGCTAATCGTTATTGGGTTGGATTATTATCTTGGTCCCGGCGCAAAATACCGGCCCAAAACTTATGAATATATGCTGCGCCGATATAAAAAAGATTTTATCGTTCCATCTGTGCTGCTGTTATATGGCATTGATCCGGGTTTTAACAAAACCGAACTCACCGACAAGACGGTTTTGGCGGACATGATTGCGTTTGGCAAAGCCTATTACTTTGCCCGACACATGCTGCCTTGTGTGGCCGATAGCGTTTTCATCGGCTATACCGGAGAAGAAATATATGGGGCACGACAAAATGAGAGTTTGATTTATATCCGCCTGATCGAAAATGAGGTATTGTATTCAACCAGTCACCAAATCAAGCAACACTATCTGGAGGAGAGGCCCAAGACCTTAGAAGTAGGCGAAAAATGCCCCGGTCGCATAGCCACATGGGTCGGGTGGCAAATTGTCAATTCCTACGCAGAGCATCATCCTGACAAATCACTACCTCAAATCATGAACCAGTCCCAGGCAAATACTTTTTTTAAGGAATCGAAATACCGGCCCGAGAAGAAGTAAAGATTTTTTTAGGCGATGATACCTCCGGCGAGGTTGTGCCTTTAAACGATGGTCATCCGCCCTTCGATGTTGTTGATACCTCGCAAGGCGCGGGGCTACCGATATTTTATCCAGAGAGATGATATTGGGTGTTGGAAAAAACGCCGTAATGGCTAACGCGAAAGGATTGGAGATTTCAATCGAGGCCTTGATTGACAACCCGAAAAGCCCCATCGGGGCGAAACATTTTGGAGCCCCGAGCGAAGTTAGAATGTCAGCATCAGCGCCGTGCCATGGGTAATCATTTTCGAAGGCAAAATCCCATTGGCACGGAAAACCAACACGTCGAAAGTGGCAATTGAAAATCCTGAAGTTGATACATATAAAACAATATCGGATATCATTTTATTGGCAGAAAATTTTCTGCGCCGATGATAGACGCTTGTGTTTTCCGTGCAACTCAGGATTCAGACTCACAACTCATTTTAATTCGGTACCCGGAAAGCCCCATCGGGGCAAAATATTGTAGCCCGCGCATATCGATGTGAGACAAAAATCCTTTTGTCGACAGGATGACAGCCCTGTTTTTTACACGAGAAATTTCCTTTGTAAGGATACTCACTCTATATTTCTCTCTCATAACCCAACCTATGAAGCCAATCGTCTTTACCAAATTATCCATCATGATGTTCCTCGAATACTTTATTTGGGGTTCGTGGTATGTAACCATGGGTACCTACATGGCAGGGCATCTCAATGCAACCGGGGTTCAGATTGGTGCGGCGTACAGTGCGCTGGCCATCGCCACCATGATTTCCCCCTTTTTCGTTGGCATGGTGGCCGACCGTTATTTTGCCGCACAGCGCATCATGGGAATCCTGCATATTCTCGGTGGCATTCTTTTATACTTAGCCACGCAAGTGACGGGCAACACCACTTTTTATTGGGTCATTGTTTTCTATTCGCTGATGTACATGCCCACAATCGCGCTATCCAACAGCATCGCTTTTCAGCAGATGACCGATCCCGGAAAACAATTCCCGTGGATACGTGTTTTTGGAACCCTCGGCTGGATCGTTGCCGGACTCCTGATCAGCGCACTGGGCATTGAAACTACCTCCACAACCTTTCTGATGGCGGCCATTGCAGCCGTTGGCCTTGGCATCATCAGTTTTGTGTTGCCCGATACGCCACCCAAAGGCAAATCGGCTGTTGCCACAGCGTCAGGTGCTGTCGGCTCAGATGCCTTTGTTTTATTCAAAGACAAATCCTATTTAATTTTTTTCATCGCCGCCATTTTGGTTTGCATCCCGCTTTCTTTCTACTACGGCTTTGCCAATCTTTTTCTCAACGATTTGGGGATGAACAATGCGGCCGGAAAAATGATTATGGGACAATTATCCGAAGCGGTCTTCATTCTCGCTATTCCTTTTTTGTTTAACAGCATAGGCGTAAAGAAAATGCTCCTCCTCGGCATGGCCGCGTGGATTCTCCGCTACCTGTGTTTTGCATTTGGAGACGTCAACTTAAATCTGTGGATGCTGTATGCGGGAATTATTCTTCATGGAATCTGCTACGATTTCTTTTTTGTGACGGGCTATATGTACACCGAAAAGAAGGCAGGAGAAAAAATCAAAAATGCTGCCCAGGGTCTGTTTACATTCGCCACATACGGCGTAGGGATGTTCATGGGCACGTGGTTCTCTGGCTTCACCGCCGACTACTATACAGTCGATGGTCAGCATCATTGGAAAGAAATCTGGTTTGTTCCGGTTTATGTTGCCCTGGCCGTGTTGGTTTATTTTATTTTGTTCTTCAAGGAAAAAAAGGAAATCAAACAAGCCGTATAGTTCATCATTTATAAATCCTTCAAATTCGTCAGCGTATGAAAATTGCCATGCTCGGTTCCGGTTTCATTGGAAGATTTTATGCGGACTCCCTTCAGGGATACCGCAGTAAAGATAAAATCGTAAGCATTTATTCCCGCAAGGAAGAAAGTGTCAAGAAGTTTGCTACCGATTATCAGGTAGCCTTTGCCACCACAAACATGGAAGCGGCCATCAACCGGCCCGAAGTGGAGGTGGTTTGTATTTCCCTACCCAACAATCTCCACGAAGAGGCGGTCATGCTTTGTTGCAAACACAAAAAAGCCGTCGTAACCACCAAGCCACTCGGACGCAATGCTGGCGAGGCAAAGCGTATGCTGGAAGCCGTCGAAAAGGCGGGTATTTTTAATGGCTATCTGGAGGACCTTGTATATACACCCAAATTTCTCAAAGCGCACGCCAGCGTAATGAACGGCGCCTTGGGGCGAATTCTCTGGGCGAAGTCGAGGGAAACCCATCCTGGCCCTCACAGCGATTGGTTTTGGGACATTGAACAAGCCGGGGGCGGCGCTATTTTGGACCTGGGATGTCATTGTGTTGAGATCGCGCGGAGTTACATCGGCAAAGACATCAAGCCAATGGAAGTGATGTGTTGGGCCGATACCCAGGTCAAGCCCATTGATGCCGAAGACCACGCCATCGGACTGGTCAAATACGAGAATGGTGCCATCGGCCAATTTGAAGTGAGCTGGACCTTCCGCGGTGGTCTTGATCTTCGCGATGAAGTGATGGGTACCGAAGGAACAATCTGGATCAACAATTTTCTGAGAACCGGCTTTGAGATGTTTACCACTGGAAAGGGCATGGACTATGTAGCCGAGAAAGCAGAAAGCAATACCGGGTGGCTTTTTCCGGTGGGCGATGAGTTGAATGAATTAGGATACAATCACATGTTTATGGACATGTTCAATTCCCTTGAAAAAGGAGTCGCTCCAAAGGAAACATTCTATGATGGGTACGTGGTGAATTCCGTTTTGGATGCCGCTTACCGCTCCGCCAAAACAAAACTCTGGGAGCCCGTAAAGCTTGACATCTGGCGTGGCCGCACCGGCGTAGGCAAAGACAGTCACTTGCAGGAGTACGATGCAGAACATTATCTGGTCAAGGAAGAATTGACGCATTACGGAGCAAAAAAGGTGATTTTAAAGAATAAGAAGACAGGGAAGATTGTGGAGAAGTAACCCCAGCCTTAAGGCTGGGGTTACTCATGCTCCTACAAAAAAAGCCTCACAAATTTCTCTGAAAGCATACGCCTTGAATATTTGTTCTCGCCCAATTGTCTTGATGCGGATTGGTATTGTTTGAGGAGATTGTTGTCCAGGACAAAAGGAGAAATGATTTTTACAAAATCAGTGGGTTGATTCGGATCAATATAAACACCACAGCGGTTTTCTTCAATTTCTTTTTTGATCCACCCGGCAAAATTGACAACGATCAGCTTACCTGCCGCCAGACCATCAAAGAATTTATTCGGCGAGCCGGTTTCCAGTATCGGTACACGCTTGTAGCAGACCATCACGGCATCCGTCACGTTCATCAACTGCCGCACGGTGTCACGGTTTTGAAACCCCAAAAAGGTCAGGTTCTCGAGATCCAGTCTTCCGGCAGATTCTTTCAACCGCTGCAGTAAAGCACCGTCGCCGCAAAAGAAAAAGTGAACCGACAAATTGGCTTTGCGGGAGGCATTTGCACATTCCAGAAAATAATCCAGTCCGTTGGCAACACCCGCCGACCCGATGTAGGAAACAACAAACTTTCCTTTCACATTCCACTTCCCCTCCAACGCAGCCTCTTTTTCTTCCGGCTGATAATAATCGCAATCGGCCATGTTGGGAATGAGGTGCAGTGTCTTACCCGGAACTTTCTTTTCGATGGCCGCACAGATGTCCGGCGAAAGCCCGATGATGGATTCGGCTTGCCGGTAAATTGATTTCTCCAGAGCATATAAAAATGCACGAAAGAAATAATTCTGAACAAACCCCATTTGTATCGGCGCATCCGGCCAGAGGTCACCCACTTCAAAATGGAATGGAATGTTATACCGGTTCTTGATTCGTATAGCCGCCAAACCGATGGTCAGCGGAACTGAAATCGCATAACACACAGTGATGTCCGGAAGACTTCCTGCCAGCGCAACACTCTTCCAGGCAAACTTGAGAAATGAAATGCTCCGTGCCGTAAATCCAAATTTATTGTCATAAGGCACCGGCAAGTAATGAACTTCAATTCCCTCCACATCTGCTTTGCGATAATCCTTTTCGCCGTGAGCCGTGACGACCACTGTGGGGATGCCTCTGCCCACCAATGCCTTAGCCAGGTAATAGGAACGGATGGCACCGCCTTTCTCCGGGGTATTGAAATGCTGATGCAGAATGAGAACTTTCACGGTGCAAAGAAAGGAAATCGGTCAACAGTCCTCCGCTGTGATTCATGAGTTTTTCAAATATTTAATTGTCTCCCCAAACAAAACATCAAATTTCGCATTAGGGCGTCAATGGAAAATCTTAATAACACCCGTGGAGGATAAGCTTGGCCTGAAAGGTGTTTTTGAATGATTCGTTATAAGGAGTGACTCCCGGATCTACAAAGATTCAGCCCCGAAATGACCGTCGAGATATGTCCATGCAATTGGGATCGTGTCGTCCCTTCGACGTCTTGGTTTTCCGTGCCAATGAGATTTTGCCTTCGAACACGATTTCACTATGGCACGGAGCTAATGCGGAAATGTTAGACCCCGAGCTGCGCTCGGGGCTACAAAATGTTTCGCCCCGATGGGGCTTTTCGTTAGTAATCAAGACCTCGATTCAGGCACCCTAATCCCGCTAGGGATGATGATATATTGGTAACCCCGCGCCTCGCGGGAATGACGTTGACGTGAGCGCGCTGTGCCACACCCCAATCTCCTTCGAAGCCAACTCCAAATTATTCCGCCCCGAAATGACCGTCGAGATATGCCCAAGCAATTGGGATCGTGTCGTCCCTTCGACGTCTTGGTTTTCCGTGCTAATGAGATTTTGCCTTCGAACACGATTTCACTATCGCACGGAGCTAATGCGGAAATGTTAGACCCCGAGCTGCGCTCGGGGCTACAAAATGTTTCGCCCCGATGGGGCTTTTCGTTATTAATCAAGACCTTGATTCAGGCACCCTAATCCCGCTAGGGATGATGATATATTGGTAACCCCGCGCCTCGCGGGAATGACGTTGACGTGAGCGCGCTGTGCCCCGGGCGCCGATCGGACCTGGAAAAATATGCCTATTAAAACGATTTGCGATTTCGTAGCTTTAAAATCTTAACTCAATCTCTATGCAAAAGAAAATAACAGGTTCATTTATTTTGATGGTGCTGTCTTGCACCTTGTTCGGGCAAAGTCCAAAAGGAAAAGCTTATCCTCTTTTCAATGGCAAAGACTTAAATGGCTGGGAAATCCACGGCACCGAAAAATGGTATGCCGAAAAGGGCGAATTGATTTGCGAAAGCGGACCCGAAAAGCAATATGGCTACCTGGCAACCAAAAAGAATTTCAAGAATTTTGAATTGACCGTCGAATTCAAACAGGAATCCAACGGCAACAGCGGCGTGTTTTTCCACAGTTCACTGGAAGGAACCAAAATAACCGGCTGGCAGGCCGAAGTTGCACCTTTGGGCCATCACACCGGTGGAATTTATGAATCATACGGCCGGGAATGGTTGATCAAGCCCGAACCGGACAAAGAGAAAGTCCTGAAAGAAGGCGAATGGAACACCATGAAAGTAATGGTCAACGGAAATGAGGTGACCACCTGGCTCAACGGAGTACAAATGATTTTCCTCAAAGATGAAAAAATAGGCTCCCTGGAGGGTCAGATTGCGCTGCAAATCCACGAAGGCGGCGGCGTAAAGGTGCGATGGCGAAATCTAAGTATGAAAGAATTGTAAATCCACGCCCTGAAGGCGAGGGTGGCATATGAAATCCATAAAAAGAAAAAACCCCGAAATCGGGGCTTTTTTTAGACCAATTTACATAAAAACAACTCAAAAAAAGGCAAGACAGCTAATGCCCTACCAACTATTAAAAGATAAGAATGTCGGGGCACAGTGCTCGTTCCAACCTATAGATTCTTCGACCCTGAATAGGTTTATCTATTAATTGAAACGGCACTAACTTAATGCTTTTCCTGAAGTCCGTGTGCGTAATTAAGGATGCTCTGAACAGTGGCCGTGGACGGCTGATACTGAACTGAATCCAGTTGGTTTTTGGAAGCAAGCAACTCTTTGAACTGCGCTTGCAGCTCTGAGTCACAAATCAGGGACTTATTGATCTCCTTCGTCTCCTTCTCCGAAGTCTCGTGGTATAGGTACCTGATCAGATCGTTTTGGGTAAAAGTTTTTGTCATAGGCTATATGGTTTTTGATCATCTTTTTTCTCAGGTTGATCAACGCATACCTCATTCTTCCCAGTGCCGTGTTGATACTCACACCCGTGCGATCGGCAATTTCCTGGAAGCTCATCTGCAAAAAATGCCGCATGATGAGCACATGCTTTTGTTCTTCCGGCAGTTCTTTGATCAAACCCCGCAAACGTGATTTGGTCTCTTTGTACACCTGGGCTGATTCAAAAGACTCTTCTGCAAAGTCAAGCGAATTGAAAACCCGGCTTCCATCCTCCAGAACGATCTCAGGATAGCGCTTACGGCGGCGGAAGTAATCAATGGCAAGATTATGTGCAACCCGACTTAGCCAGGGTAAAAACTTGCCCTCTTCATTGTATCGGCCACTTTTAATCGTATTCACCACCTTTATAAAGGTTTCCTGCAACAGGTCTTCTGCTACGTAACGGTCCTTTACGATGAGGTAAATGGCCGTATAAATGCGCGATTTGTGTCTGAGAAGTAGCATTTCGAACGCCTCTTCATTACCGGTTTGATAGAGCGAAACCAACTGGCTGTCGCTACATCTGCTGTCAATCATCTGTCTTGCGTTTAGGTAACGTAGAAGTATAGATCGATAGTATTTGGGGTTAGTGGAATTATTTAGGAATTGAAATGTAGAAATATTATTCAAAAACCCAAAAAAAATTTTAAAAAATCTTGCCTTCTACACAATTTCTTGTGGTATTTGAATCCGATTTTCGGGTGCCCCTAATAAACACATGACAGAAAGTAAAAAAAGAGTAATTAAAAGCCTTGAAAGCCTATCAGAGGATTTAAGGGAGCTTTTGCGACAGCAGTTCCCCAATGGCTATGAGAGCAGCATCACGCGGATCAGCAATGCTAAGAACGAACCCATCTTTGTTTTCCCGCTGGAAACCGAAGATGCAATTTACCTGGTCAAAGTACCCGCCACCCGCAATAGCGAGGGCGAATACGATGTTGAATCTGGTAAGAAGCAGGAATTCGACGCCGCTGAGGATGATCGCTTCCCCGCTGACGATGACTTTGAGAGTCCTCCCGCTGGAGATGGTTATGAAGAAGAGGATGACAGCGGTAGTAAGAGTCGGGAAGCCAGCTATGATCCAGATTTTGACAACTAAAACACAATCTGAAAATACCCCTTAGCACCATTCTCATAGTGGTGTTTTCTTTTTTATCCCGCCTTCCGCACTTGGAGCAGGGCGATGCGTACGGTACTTTTGCGACTTCTCATGAATTCCACCGACGATTTGAACGACGCTTACCTGGACGATCTCGACCCCAAGGAATTCATTATCATCAAACGCGCAAGAGTCAATAATTTAAAAAATCTGAGCGTAGCCATTCCTCGCAATAAACTGGTGGTCATCACCGGCCTCTCGGGATCCGGAAAATCCTCCCTTGCCTTTGACACCCTCTTTGCCGAAGGGCAACGGATGTATGTTGAAAGTTTAAGCTCCTATGCTCGTCAATTTCTCGGCCGCATGGAAAAGCCTGAAGTGGACTACATACGTGGCGTTTCCCCTGCGATCGCAATTGAACAAAAGGTCAACACGCGCAATCCACGATCTACCGTCGGGACTACCACCGAAATCTATGATTATCTCAAATTGCTCTTCGCCAGAATTGGAAAAACAATTTCTCCCATCAGCGGCAAGGAAGTGAAACGCGACTCGGTAACGGATGTGGTGGCCGCAATCAATCAACTAAACAAAGGCACGCGCGTGATGGTGACTTGTCCACTAAAAATTCCGAAAGGGCGCAAAACACAGGATGAACTAAACCTGCTTTTAAGCAAAGGCTTCACCCGGATCGTTGTCAACGGAGAAGTCAAGTTCATTGAAGAACTCCTCCCTTCCCCTTCACCTTCCGGCGTTGGTGGCGAGGGCTCTGCCCCCCTCTCCACCCGGAGAGGGGCCGGGGGTGAGGCGAAGCCCGGTAAGGGAGCGAAACCCAAAAAAATTACAGGAGAAATTGAAATCCTTATTGACCGTGCTACTGTCAATCCCGACGATGAAGATTTGAACTTTCGGCTTTCTGATTCAGTACAAACCGCCTTCTTTGAGGGACAAGGTGATTGCTTTATCCATTCAGAAAGTCGCGATAAACTTCAGTTTTCGGATCGTTTCGAATTGGATGGTATGGTCTTCACAGAGCCTTCCGTTAATTTTTTCAGCTTCAACAATCCATTTGGAGCTTGCCGTACCTGTGAGGGCTTTGGAAAAATCCTGGGCATTGACGAAGAACTGGTTATTCCCGACAAAAGTTTGTCTGTCTTTGAAGGTTCCATCGCGCCCTGGCGTACGGAAGCCATGAGTGAATGGCAAAAGCCTTTATTGAAAACCGGAATTAAGTTTGATTTTCCGGTGCACCGGTCTTATCACGAACTCACTCAGCAGCAACGCGATCTCCTTTGGGAAGGCAATGAATATTTTGACGGGATCCATGCTTTCTTTCGTTACCTGGAATCAAAACTTCACAAAATTCAATATCGCGTTATGCTTTCGCGTTACCGCGGAAGAACGACCTGCCCCGATTGCAGGGGAACGCGTTTGCGCAAAGATGCTTCGTATGTAAAAATTTCCGGGACCTCCATCACGGACCTGGTCTTGATGCCCCTGGAGGACCTGCTAGCCTTTTTTGAAAATCTAAAACTCCCGGATCATGATCAAAAGGTCTCGGATCGGATTCTTACAGAAATACGGGCACGGATTCGATACCTGGTGAGTGTGGGATTGGGCTACCTTATTCTAAACCGGCTGACCAATACACTCTCCGGTGGTGAGTTTCAGCGCATCAAGTTGGCGACTGCATTGGGAAGTGCGCTCGTTGGTTCTATGTACATCATGGATGAACCCAGTATAGGCCTGCATCCACGTGATACTGCGCAAATGGTAGAAGTCCTGAAATCGTTACGCGATATGGGCAACACGGTTATTGTGGTTGAACATGAAGAAGAAATCATGCGTGCCGCCGATCAGATTATTGACATCGGACCAGATGCCGGATCGTATGGTGGAGAATTGGTCTTTCAGGGATCCATCCAGGACCTGAAAGGCAAAGTAAGGTCTCATACCACAGATTATCTAAGTGGAAAAGAAGAGATAGCCATCCCAAAGACCCGAAGAAAATGGAAGGACTCCGTAACGGTGGTGGGTGCCCGTGAAAACAATCTGAAAAATCTGAATGTTACCTTTCCGCTGGGTGCACTCACGGTAGTAACAGGGGTAAGCGGATCGGGCAAATCAACACTCATTAAAAAAATTCTATACCCTGCCATAGGCCGACTCAATGGTTCAGTTGCCGAAACGCCGGGAAAATATGATAAGCTTGAAGGCGACGTTTCAAAAATCACCCAAGTAGAATTTGTAGATCAAAATCCAATTGGCAAATCGTCACGTTCCAATCCAATCAGTTATGTAAAGGCCTATGATGCCATCCGCCAATTGTATGCCGATCAACCTCTTTCCAAACAGCGGGGATATAAACCTTCTCATTTTTCTTTTAATGTTGAAGGCGGACGATGTGAAACGTGCGAAGGCGAGGGAGAAATAAAAGTCGAGATGCAGTTTATGGCCGACATCTTTCTCAAATGTGAAAGTTGCCATGGCAAGCGCTTCAAACAAGAAGTATTGGAAATAGAACATCACAACAAAAATATTGCCGACGTCCTCGATATGACGGTGGAGGAAGGTCTTGAATTCTTTCGTGACAAGAAGCCGGTGTATGAAAAAATCCTTCCCTTGTTTGAAGTGGGCTTGGGATACGTGAAACTCGGTCAATCTTCCAATTCGTTGAGCGGCGGCGAAGCACAACGGGTTAAGCTGGCTTCCTTTCTTGGGAAAAAATCTTCCGAAAGTAAAGAGCACATGCTTTTTATTTTCGACGAGCCCACGACAGGATTGCATTTTCATGACATCTCAAAATTGCTCAAAGCCATCAATGCCCTGGTCGATGAAGGACATACCGTGATCGTCATTGAACACAATCTAGAAGTGATCAAATGTGCCGATTGGATCATCGATCTTGGCCCCGAAGGAGGAGAGAAAAAAGGGGGTTATCTTTTGTTTGAAGGAACGCCGGAAGAAATGGCAAAGAATGGCAAAGGACACACGGCAGCGTTTCTGAAAAATAAATTGGCATCAAAGAAATAGCAAATCGGTTTCGCGCTGGCTTGCAATGGGGGAAATTTTTTTCTCCGCATTCGATTTAAATCCTTGCTTTTCATGAGCACCCGTCTTTTTTAGACGAATAGCTTAATTTTAAGCATGTTTTTCTGAAATAACCTCCTACCTTATACAGTCTATGTTTAACCCATAGCCCATGTCCGTCAAAGTTGCGATCCGGCACCAGATGTTTTATGAATACGACCATGCCGTGCGCCTGTCGCCACATACTTTTCGTTTGCGCCCCGCCCCGCATTGTCGCACTCCCATTTTAGCCTATTCCCTCAAAATCAAACCCTACAATCATTTCATCAACTGGCAGCAAGACCCCTTTGGCAATATGCTGGCCCGCGTCGTCTTCCCTGAGAAAACAACGTTGCTTCATTTTGAAGTCGAGGTCATCGCAGACATGATTGTGATCAATCCCTTTGATTTCTTTGTCGAGAAATATGCGGATGACTTTCCTTTCGCCTACGACCCACAACTCAAGAAAGAACTGTCACCCTATTTTGAGGTCACTGAAAACGGGCCGATGCTTCAGCAATGGGTAAAGAGGATCGACATAACACAAAAGAAAAGCATCATCAATTTCCTGGTGGAATTGAATCAACAAGTTTGGAGAAATACACAATACACCGTCCGGCTCGAAGCTGGAATTCAAAACTGTGAAGACACGCTGAATCTGCGAAGCGGCTCGTGTCGCGATTCGGGTTGGTTGTTGGTACAGATTCTCCGACATCTTGGGCTGGCCGCGCGCTTTGCATCAGGCTATCTCATCCAACTAAAATCAGATGTAAAAGCCCTTGATGGACCCTCCGGGACAGAAAAAGACTTCACCGACCTCCACGCCTGGGCCGAAGTGTTTATCCCGGGTGCCGGTTGGATCGGTCTTGATCCCACCTCAGGATTATTTGCCGGCGAAGGACATATCCCCCTCTGTTGCACGCCTGATCCGGTAAGTGCTGCACCCGTTACCGGCCTGACCGATGTTTGTCAGGTTACCTTTAATTTTAAGAATGAAGTGGTTCGCATTCACGAAGACCCCCGCGTAACCAAACCTTATACTGAAGAGCAGTGGGCTACCATCTTAGCCCTTGGCAATAAAGTGGATGAAGACCTTGTTCAAGGCGACATGCGCTTAACCATGGGGGGCGAGCCAACTTTTGTTTCTATTGATGACATGGAAGCCAAAGAATGGAATACCACGGCGGACGGCCCTCAAAAACGAAAACTGGGAGCGGAATTAATAAAAAAATTGAAGCACGTTTTTGCTCCAAAGGGATTCCTTCACAAAGGTCAGGGGAAATGGTATCCGGGCGAACCCTTGCCGCGGTGGCAATACGCTGCCTATTGGCGAATCGATGGAGAATCAATCTGGAAAAACGATTTGCTCCTGGATATCGACGAGGGTCCTACTTCCTCTACGATTGAAGATGCGCGCAAATTAGCCCACGAACTTTCCCGGTTCCTGAACATCCCCGAAGAACATATTCACCCCGCACATGAAGATGCCTTTTATTTTCTGTGGGAAGAAAATAAAGTGCCTGTGAATGTCGACCCCTACCAGGCCAATCTCAGCGATCCGTTGGAAAGACAAAAACTAGCAGAACTGTTGACGACAGGACTGGGAACTCCTATCGGCTACGTCATTCCCCTTGAGTGGAATCATTGGAACCAACGTTGGATTTCCTGTGCGTGGCCTTTCCGAAGCAAACGCCTTATTCTTATCCCGGGAAATTCTCCCATGGGATTTCGACTTCCACTGAAATCTCTGGCTTACACCAGCGAACCTAAAAAACAGCGTAAGGTGGAACGGAGTACGTTTGAAACACTCCCGCCATTGGAAAATTTTCACACCAAAGTCGGAAACAGGTATGGCCAGCCGGTTCTGCAACCGGAAATGCCCCTTGAGTTTTATCAAAAGCCTTATCCTGAGGAAGACAAGGACGAGGACGACAAGAAACCCAAAGCAAAAAAAGTACCAGAGGAAAAATTCGAAAGTGAATTTGAGGTTTACACCATCAGCACAGCAATTTGTATTGAAGTTCGTGAGGGTAAGCTTTGCATTTTCATGCCGCCGCTCACTTATGTTGAGCACTATTTCGATTTGCTGGCTTCCATTGAAGCGACTTTGGGAAAGTTAAATCTGAAAGCCATAATTGAAGGGTATGAACCACCGCATGATAACCGGGTTACAAAACTTTCCTTGTCACCCGACCCGGGTATACTGGAGGTAAACATTCATCCAGCCAAAAGCTGGAAAGAACTGGTCAATAATTATGACCTCCTCTTTGAACAAGCCAGACTGAGTCGGCTAAGTACAGAAAAATTCAACCTCGATGGCAAACATACTGGTACCGGAGGGGGCAACCACATTACCGTTGGGGGGATTACTCCATCCGATAGCCCCATCCTAAGAAGACCGGACTTGCTGCAAAGTCTCATTACCTATTGGCAACACCATCCTGGTCTGTCTTATCTTTTTTCAACGCAATTCGTAGGACCTACGAGCCAGGCGCCTCGCGTAGATGAAGGACGGCAGGAAATTTTATATGAATTGGAGATTGCATTCAGTCAGATACAGAACAAAAAGGATGTGCCCTTTTGGATGGTGGACCGGATTTTTAGAAATCTGCTGATTGACATTACCGGGAACACCCACCGCGCAGAATTCTGTATTGATAAATTGTACTCACCGGATAGTTCTACAGGCCGGCTCGGATTGCTGGAGTTCCGGGGGTTTGACATGCCTCCCAACAAACACATGTGCATCGTGCAGTTGTTGCTCATCCGGTGTTTGCTTGCCTGGTTCTGGAAAAAACCCTACCAGCATAAACTTACACGGTGGGGAACGGAGTTATACGATAAATTTATGCTCCCGCATTTTGTGGAACAAGACCTCGCTGAGATCGTCCGTGATTTGCAGGAAGCGGGTTATCCTTTCCAATTGGAATGGCTGGAAACATTTTTTGAATTCCGTTTTCCACTCTATGGAAAAATTCGCGTTCAGGAAATGGAATTGTTTGTGAGGATGGGTATTGAACCCTGGCATGTACTGGGAGAAGAAACGGCAAGGGGTGGCACGGCCCGTTTCGTAGATTCGTCGGTAGAACGTGTTGAAATAAAAGTGAGAAACTTTAATGCCGACCGATATCTGGTCACTTGCAATGGTGTCCCGGTTCCATTGCAGAAAACAGCGATAAACGGAGAGTATGTTGCAGGTGTTCGTTACCGTGCCTGGACCCCTTCTTCAGCATTGCACCCGATGATGGACAAAGATGTTCCTTTGATTTTTGATATTGTAGATACCTGGAACCATCGTGCCATCGGTGGATGTACTTATTACGTATCTCATCCCGGTGGCAGAAACTATGACACGTTCCCGGTCAATTCCTATGAAGCGGAAGGCCGGAGAATAAGTCGGTTCTGGAACCAGGGTCACACCCAAGGCGCTTTTACTCCGACCGAGAAATTCAGCACCGTCCAGCGTTACTTAGAACCCAATCAAATACCCAGGAATTTTGATCCACCCCCCATAAAAATAAATCCGGAATATCCGCGTACTTTAGACCTGCGACAATTCTAGGTTTTAATTCCAATGGAAAGACGATCCTCCAACGTTCAAACAAAACTCTTAACGGAGGGCTACTTTGTTAATCAGACCGTACTGGATGAATGTTTCAATCAAAACGAAGGAGCGCGTGAGACCTGGAAAAATCTGTTAACCAACATTGAAAACATTGGCACCCAGGAACTCAAGAACCGGCAGCAGGAATTATTAAAATTGTTGCAGGAAAACGGCGTGACGTACAATGTCTATGGCGATACACAAGGCCTTAATCGCCCGTGGTTACTGGACACTATTCCTTTGGTCATTTCAGCAGCCGAGTGGCGCGGCGTGGAGCGCGGTATGAAGCAGCGCGCTTTTGTATTGGATAAATTACTGGATGATTTATACGGAGATAGGGTGCTGCTCAAAAAAGGAATTATCCCTCCAGAACTGATCTATTCCCACCCTGGATTTCTCCGTCCTTGTGATAAAATAAAACTGCCGGGTGAACATCAACTCCCCTTGTACTCTGCTGATCTTTCCCGTGGCCCCGATGGCAAGGTTTGGGTGATCAAAGACAGGGCTCAGGCCCCATCGGGGATGGGATATGCATTAGAAAACAGGAGTGCTTTGAGTCGCGTGATTCCTGAATTATTTCAACAACATCAGGTCGCGAAACTCGGAGGATTTTTTACCAGTATGATGCAGGCGTTGATGCAGATTGCACCCCTGGGCAAAGAGCATCCCCGTATTGTGTTGCTCACCCCCGGGCCCCGCAACGAAACTTATTTTGAGCACGCCTATCTGGCGTCCTATTTGGGATTAACCCTCGTGCAGGGAGAAGACCTGATCATGCGCGACAGTTTTGTATGGATAAAGACCGTAGAGGGCCTCGAAAAAGTTGATGTTATCCTTCGCCGTGTGGATGACACCTTCTGCGACCCGCTTGAGTTGCGCGAAGAATCTCAACTGGGAATTCCCGGTTTGCTTCAGGCCATACGCAAAGGAAACGTGACGGTGGCCAACCCACTCGGAAGCAGTATTTTGGAAAACGCCGGACTCATGGCATTCATGCAGGGTGTCTTCAAATATTTTCTTACCGAAGATCCCATTATCCCAACCATCGCCACCTGGTGGTGCGGCCAGAAAAAGGAAATGGATTATGTGATCGACCACATCGATCATTTGGTCATCAAGAACATCGTACGCATGAGCAGTTTCAAAACGGTCATGGGAAGTCAACTTTCAAAAGATCAAAAAGCAGACCTGATCCGAAAGATTCGTTTTGAACCGTTCCGTTATGTTGGTCAGGAAGAAGTAGCGTTTTCAACGTCACCGGTATTTACGCAGGAGAAATTGGAGCCCAGATTCTCCGTTTTACGCTCCTACCTGGTGGCTGGCAAAGGAGATTACGAGATGATGCGCGGCGGTCTTACACGCTGCTCTCCACAAAAAGGCAGTTTTTTGGTTTCAAATCAGGATGGAGGCATCTCCAAAGACACCTGGGTTGAGGCTTCCTACAAACCCGTTACAACACCGGTGATTCATCAAAGCCCGGACATGAAGCGTAAAGCGGTGCTGCCAAGTCGCGCGGCAGAAAATCTGTTTTGGGTTGGTCGTTATACCCAGCGGGTAATCCGCACTTCGCGGTTTATCCGAATTGTATTGAGAAACATTGTACAAACCGGATACATCAATACCGGGAATGATTTCTCTTCGTTAACAGAACTTCTAAAAACCGTTACCCACATCACCGATACCTATCCTGGGTTTGTTGAAGACGCCGAAGAGGAAATGAAAAATCCGTTGTTGGAAATACATCAACTGATCTGCAACCCCGAGCGGCCCGGAAGCATTCTCTTTACACTGAGCAATTTATTAAAATCCATGTATGCAGCCCGTGACCGATGGACGGTCGATAGCTGGCGGATTATTGACGACATCGAAAATGTAAAAAGAAGAATTGCGGTCATTGAACCTGATGGAATACGTCATGTGTTTTCCCTGCTTGATCAACTTACCGGGGGTTTGCTATCCTTCTCCGAAATGACACGGCAGAGCATGTACCGCAGCGATGGCAGGACGATGTATCGCATTGGTCAGCTGATGGAAGAAATCCTGATGGAATTGGCGCAATATAAATCATTGCTTACGATTGATTGTGAAGAAGGCCTTGAGTTTCAGCTTTTGGAGGCCCTGCTGATCAGCAATCAGAATCTCTCAACCTACCGCTCCGTTTACCGCACTTACCTTGACGCTGCTCCAACACTTGACTTGTTATTTCTGAACAGGCAAAACCCCACTTCCATACTTTCTCAACTCGAGGGATTATTAAAATATTCCCAAATCCTTGCGCAAAAAGAAGGAGGATCCAACGACAATGAAATCTCCCGTATCGTGTTTGAATGCTACAGCCAGGTGAGGCTCATGAATGTGGATAAACTCATCGAAGTGGATCCGGAAACGAAGCATAGAAAAACACTCGATGAATTCTGTGAGAACCTGCAAAAACAAATATCTTTCCTCTATGGTCGATTGAGCGCAAATTATTTCAGCCATACCACCTACCAGCAACAAGGAAGCAAAGATGGATTTCAATTTGAAGTTTGACCATGCGCTATAAAATCAAACACATTACCGAATACATCTACCAGGAAACCGTAAGCACGGGGCACAATCGATTATGCCTGGTTCCATTGTCTAATCAGGAACAACGCTGCCTGTCCGCTACAATAAAAATTTCACCCCCTCCCGACGAACTCACTTACCGGACGGATTTTTTTGGAAATACTTTATTGTTCATTTCGATTTATAAGGAACATGAACAATTGGAGATCATCTCCGAAAGCCTTGTCGATATTGAAAGCCGGATTAATGCGGATCGCGCTTTCAACTCATACCGGTTGTGGAGAGAAACCATGGAACTGATTGCTGTGACCGGGGATATTTATGCAGATGTGGTTCAATATACCTTGCCTTCAATTCATGTTCCTTATAGCGAAGAAATCAGAAGGTTTGCGGAAGATTGTTTTCCAGAGGATGCAACACTGTGGGGTGGGTGTCAGGCCTTGATGCAAAAGATATTTACTTCGATTGAATTCAAACCCGGATTCACAACAGTCAATACGCCAGTCGAATCCGTGCTGAAGTCCAGGAAAGGAGTTTGTCAGGATTTTGCACACCTCATGATTGCATGCTTAAGAAACATGGGCCTTCCTGCGCGTTATGTGAGTGGATACCTTGAGACGTTCCCGCCTCCCGGGAAGGAAAAATTGGTTGGATCAGATGCCTCTCACGCCTGGGTTGCCATATATTTTCCGGAAATCGGTTGGGTAGAGTTTGACCCCACCAATAATCTTCTTCCCACTCATCATCACATCATGGTAGCATTCGGACGCGATTATTTTGATGTTGCCCCTATCAAGGGAATTATATTCAGTTCGGGTAAACAGAATATTGTGGTGAAGGTAGA
>JAYVXP010000312.1:0-2883 GCA_043785125.1 Bacteroidia bacterium | reverse complement strand
AGAGGAGCCTTCTAAAGTGCCGGATGTCTTCAACGGGCCAAACTACAGTTATTCAGAACCACATCCATCAGCTTTCCCGTACACTTTCCTTTAATTTTTACCAGCTTTCCACGGCCAATGTCTTTCAATGGTGCTATTTCATCCGAATAAAAACTGCAGGTCACACCCGACATCGGGTCGTGGGATGAAAGCATGACCGAGGCTTCCGTGGCCGTGAATTGTATCCGCTCCACTTTCCCGGAAATGATAAGCACTTTATCAACAAATTTCCGGTTGGCTTCTCCTTCGTTGGCAGAAAATTCCTTTACCAGGTCCTCTGCTGTGATTTCGAACTCCGCTTTCTCCTCGCGCGTATCTGGAGGCTTTTGATAAAAAAGGTATATTCCATACCCTACGACACCTGCCAGGACCAAAAGACATCCATAAATTAATTTCTTCATAAACTGAATTAACGGTTCACTTTATCTTAAACCAATAGGCGGCTCTTAAACCAACCAAACTGCATAGATTGACGTTCATTGCATATTTTCCCCAGGCTTCGTTCATAAAAAAGGGACGTTTCAAATTTGCCCTTGCTCTTAGATCTTATGCTGAATGCAATAACAAAATAAACAGTACTGCAATTTGCTGATTAATATCATGTCTTTTCTCTTTGCCTCTTTTTACTTTTAACTTGAAATCAAGAAACTTTAACTTCATACGGTGCGACTCAAAGAAAAATGTAGTACATTTTAGGATACATCCAATTACCTTTTGTTTTGAAATCTTATAAAACGCAGTAACAAAAACCATGACAATGAATTGGTTCTCAATTCAATTAAATCTGATGAAGGCAAGGCTCTTGATCTTTGGGTTGGCATTGGCACCCTTATGTTGCGTTCACGAACTTCCCGCACCGGAAGCAACAAATACAAATGGAGGCGGAACAACTCCGTCTGTAACATGCAGCGCCGATACAGTGTATTTCTCAAACACGATTCTGCCATTGATCAATTCGGACTGTGGTAAAAGCGGGTGCCACGGCACGTCTAACCGCAATTCTTTCAGCTTGACGACTTACTCCACTATCGTAACGAGATTGGGTAGCATAGACGGCTTGAATATCGCTCTTCAGGATATGGCCGATAAGAAACAAGAGAATCCCTCACTGGATTACACCCCTCCAAATGCTGATCAACTAACGCAATTGCAAAAATGGATTAATCAGGGGGCACAGAATAACAGCTGCAATAGCTGTGACAGCGCTAAATTCACCTATGCGGCAATCATTGCACCGATTATGAATACTTACTGCAAAGGGTGCCATACCGGCTCTTCAGCGAGTGCGGGCGTAGACCTAAGTACCATTGCATTAATTCAGGGTGAAGTGAACAATAATCCGGGTCGCCTGTTGGGTTCAATTCAATGGATTTCCCCATACACAGGTACTAAAGAAATGCCACAAGGCGGAAACAAATTACAAGCTTGCAACATTACCCAAATCAAAAAATGGATAGCAGCTGGCGCTCTCAATAATTAGAAGGATATGGGTATTTTTAAGTCGTCGCATTTACGGATTCTTCTGCTACTGATTCTTGGTGCATGGACACAATCTTGCTATTATGATAATCAAGTAAAGTTGTACCACATCACAACCACGGATTGCACTACTGGTTCCGCCAAATTTACTGCGGATGTTGCACCGATCATCGCAGGCAATTGCGCAACCACCAGTTGTCATAACTCCACCGGCGTAGGTGGTGTGGTTTTGCAAACCTATGATCAGATCAAAGCAAAAGCCGACCGGATTAACCAGCGTGTGCTGATTGACAAAACAATGCCTCCAAACGGATTGTTGACAACATCCGAACTCAAAATAATTCAATGCTGGATTAGCGGCGGAACGCTAAACAACTAAAAACGATGAATTAATGTTCAAAAGATAAATCTTAAAGCTCAAAACTTATGTTCCGCAAAAGAATAATAACACTCCTCTTTTTATGTCTTGCCTGGAAGGGCCAAGCGCAGAATCGTTACTTTACCAAAACCGGAAAGATCACCTTTACCGCAGGCACCGCAATGGAAGACATTGATGCAGTCAATAAATCCGTTACCAGTGTCTTCGACATTTCGAATGGTCAAATTGAATTTGCTGTGCTGATCAAGGGATTTGAATTCAGACGCGGATTGATGCAGGAACACTTTAATGAGAACTATCTTGAGAGCGAGAAATATCCAAAATCAATATTCAAGGGTAGATTTGATGATGCCACGAAAATCGATTTCAAGAAAGACGGCTCCTATCCTGCCTTAGTGAAGGGAACCCTGGAAATTCATAACATAAAAAAAGAAGTGGAGATTTCAGGAACGATCAAAGTTTCCGGTGAGGTCATTTATTCAGCGTCCGAATTCAAAGTACAATTGGCCGATTACGGGATCAAAATTCCCGGCGCCGTAAAAGACAAAATCTCCTCTACGGTGGAAATCAAAGTCTCTTGTGACTATAAAATGTTGTAGGAAACTATTTCAACTTATGCGCAAACAATGTTTCTTCATTACACTGGTTCTTGTTTCCTCTTCGTTGCAAGCCCAAAATGATCTGCTTTCACTTGTCGATAACGCGCCAAAAAAAAAGGAATTTATTACAAATGCCTTCAAATCAACGCGCATCGTCAACACCCATTCTGTTGAACACCTGAGTGCCGGCGTGCTTGATGTACGCATTTTGCATCGCTTCGGCACAATCAACGGTGGCCTTTCCACGATATATGGATTTGATCAAGCCAATATGCGTCTGGGTTTTGACTATGGCATCACCAATCGCCTGATGATCGGAGTAGGCCGCAGCAACATCAATCGGGAACTGGATGGATTTTTAAAATATAGATTGATTTGGCAAGGCAC
>JAYVXP010000311.1:0-2892 GCA_043785125.1 Bacteroidia bacterium | reverse complement strand
CTGCAGAAATAACAGGCGTCAGTTTACTCACCTTTCAAAAGATCCGAATCAACGCGAATGATATTATTGCCGTTTATCCGTATAGTATTGAGTTTGATAACTGCACCGTGAGCAGTGATTTCAAAACGATTAATGTCCCCAGCGGCACATACACCTGGCCGTGGGGCAAAACCAATGCACTGGCCGGGATAAAAATCACCAGACAATGATCTCGGTAGCTTAATTGATGATCTCCAGCCGCTCCGCATATTTTCGTTGGATGGCTTTTTCCAGTTCATTACCTTTCCAAAAACTACCCGGTATGCGTTTTCTATTGGTCTTCACTTTTTTAATAATCAGCTTTCTCACTGCCGGGCAAAATCTGCATTCGGGGGGTAGACTCAAGCCCGAGCAAGCCCTCATGGACATTAGGCATTATACCGTTGCCATCAACGTCGATCCCGTAAAAGAGTCAATTGATGGATATTGCGAAATTCAATTTCAACTATTAACACGGGCACCGGAGCTCATCTTTGACCTATGGCGCGGCATGAAGGTAAGTCAGGTTTGGGTCGATGGCAAAAAGGAATCTTTCATGCAAACAAGAGATGATTTGCTGAAGATCAGGGGTGTGACACCATTTGAAAAAGGGAAGGCACATGTAAAAGTGGCCTATGGTGGAAAACCGGGCGTGGCGGAGAGCCCACCATGGATAGGTGGATTTCAGTGGAGTAAGGACGGACAAGGTAATCCGTGGATTGCCATCACCTGTCAGGGCGAAGGTGCCAAAATATATTTTCCATGCAAAGACCATCCCAGTGATGAGCCCAATGAAGGAGCGGATATGATCATCACTGTTCCTGCGGGGCTGACCGTGGCGGGGCCGGGGTTATTGAAGAAAGTCACCCACAACAAAGAGACCGATACCTTTCATTGGAGTACGGCCTACACCATTAATAATTACTCCATTGTTTTCAACGTAGGCAAGTATAAGAAAGTGAGCCGGACGTATACAACTGTAGCCGGCCATCAGGTGCCCATGGACTTTTACGTATTAGAAGAACATGCCGACCAGGGTCCGCACTTGCTGGAATTGCTCGAGCGCTCTTGCCATTTCGATGAAAAATATTTTGGTGAATATCCATGGGTGAAAGAAAAAATTGGCGTTGTGGAAACGCCGCACCTTGGTATGGAACATCAAACGATGATTGCTTACGGAAACCAATTCCGCTACACGAAACTCGGGGGCGAAGACTTTGACTGGCTGTTGCACCATGAATTTTTGCATGAATGGTGGGCGAATAAAGTGACCAACCGCGATTGGGCCCATATGTGGATACAGGAAGGAATCTGCAGTTTTGGCGATGCGCTCTTTGTCCGCGAGAGGGAAGGTGAGGCAGCCTATCAAAAACGGATGCAGGAGACGGCACTTCATGTCGGCAACGTCAACCCGATTGTTCAGGGGGAGGAAGTGGACTCAGATGAAGTCTATCAGGGCGATCTCTATGGCAAAGCTTCTTTCTTCATGCATACGCTCCGGTATGTAATTGGGGATGGACTCTTTTTTTCAACCCTCAAGAAATTGGCCACAGAATCACACTATACCTATGACACCCTGGTGACTACCGATGACATCGAACGGCTTTTTAGCAAAGAGTCAAAACGGTCACTAAAACCCTTGTTCGATTTGTTTCTGCGCACAACGCAAAAGCTTGACATCGGCGTAAAGCAACTTACCGACACAACGTTTACCATTAAGCTAAATAATTTTGATGGTTCGTTGCCGATTGAGATTGTTACCAACCTGGGCTCCCGCCGTGAGCTGGTCGATAAAAGAGGAATTACGGTCGTCAGCCATGGCTGGCCGCTGGTTGATCCGAAAGTATTTTATTTGAAACGGGTTATTCTAGAATAGCGCTTAATTGCAAAGGCGCGCGCCTTCAGGATCACTCCATCAGTTAAAATGATATAAAAACACAATCGTGGCGATAAATGCGGGTTTCTTATTGTCTTTGATTTCCAATTCGACATTCATTTCAGCCTTGGCAATTCCCCGGAGGTTAACCAACGATTGCAGTTTCACGCGCAATCGCACTTGACTATTCACAACCACAGGCTGATTGAATTTCAATTTTTCAATCCCGTAGTTCACCAACATCCTGATGTTTTTGATCTCCGCAATCTGGTCCCACAAATAGGGGATAATGGAAAGCGTCAGATAACCATGAGCGATCGTAGTTTTGAATGGACTTTCTGTGGCAGCGCGTTTCGGATCGGTATGGATCCATTGGTGGTCCAGGGTAGCATCAGCAAAATGATTGATTTGCTCCTGCGTAATTTTAAGATAAGCAGACACACCCAGCTCTTTGCCGACGTACTCTTCAAATTCGGCAAAACTATGGATGATAACTTTGCTCATGCAGGATGGGTTGAATCGCTGAAGTAAGGTATGAAAATTTGGTTAATTCCAGGCAGGGCCAGGACGGTTATGATATGGGGCTTGTAAAAATTGTGTTGACCATTGGTCATTAGTGATTGTCTAAGGTCGCTTGTCCGATCAACAGCATGATCGTGGGATTTCCCGGACTCATTTCCAGCGCTTTTTTAAAATCAGTGACGGCGAGTCCATGTTCCCCTAAGCGATCATAAGCACATCCGCGCAAAATGAAAGCATCGCGCAATGAACTGTTATACTGAAGTGCTTTTGAAAACTCTGGAATAGCCTCAGTGCATCGTTCTTCTGCCGTGCCATGCCGGAGATACAATTTGGTGACCCCAACGTAAAAGTGCACACCCGAGTCAGTGGAATCTTTCTTCAAACAAATATTAAAATAGGCGAGTGCAGAAGGGCGTTCTCCGAGAGCGGCATTAACGACACCCAATTGAAAATAAGTCTCATGTTTTCGGTGTCCC
>JAYVXP010000310.1:0-59966 GCA_043785125.1 Bacteroidia bacterium | reverse complement strand
GTCAGCAGAGATTCCGCTAATTCAGTTATCCTTTCTGATGTAATATTTCCTTAAATTCTTTCCAAAGCAGAATCACGCCAAAGCTCAAAGGTCGCGATAAGCTGTTTTTTGCTACATTATCCAAATTCCAGATCGTTGACCCGTGTAAGTCGTGGCGAGTAAAAACAAGAAGGTGTCTCCAAAACTATTTCGTTTCCAGGCGACTATCTTCCGAGAAACCAGCTATTTGATATACCTGTAATCATGGCCCGGGTTTACTTGCAGCAGCACTTCGTAAATAAGGTTGATCACGTTTTCGACATCTTCTTTATGAACTGTCTCAACGGTAGTGTGCATGTATTTTAAAGGCAAAGAAATAAGTCCGGAAGCAACGCCTTCTGCCGAATAGGCGAACGAATCCGTATCCGTTCCCGTAGAACGCGAAACCGCCTGACGCTGAAACGGTATTTTTTTCTTTTCAGCAGTTTGGATAATCATCTTGAGTACGTTGTTCTGAACGGCAGGCCCATAGCACAGCACCGGACCCAATCCGCATTTAAGATTACCACTTTCCTTTTTATTATACATTGGAGATTGTGTATCGTGCGTTACATCCGTGCAGATAGCCAAATCGGGTTTGAGTCGGCGGGAGATCATTTCAGCACCGCGCAAACCGATTTCCTCTTGAACAGCGTTGACAATGTAAAGACCGAAGGGGAGTTTTTTCTTGTTTTCACTGAGTCGGCGCGCCACTTCAGCAATCATATAGCCACCCATACGGTTATCCAGAGCCCTGCCTGTCAGGTAGTTTTTGTTTAACTCCATTAAGTCCGCCTCAAACGTGATCACGGTACCCACATGAACACCCATCGCCTCCACTTCCTTTCTTGATTCTGCGCCCATGTCAATAAAAATATTCTTCAGCGAAGGCGCTTCTTCCTTCGCCGCATCACGTACATGGATGGCAGGCCAGCCAAAAACACCTTTAACGGTTCCTTTATCACCATGAATATTCACACGCATCGATGGCGCAATCTGATGATCGGAGCCGCCATTTCTTCTTACATAAATATATCCTTCTTCGGTAATGTAGTTAACAAACCAGGAGATCTCATCGGCGTGGGCCTCTATCACTACTTTGTAGCTGGCTTTGGGGTTGATTACGCCTACCACACTTCCGTACACATCAACAATATGATCATTGACATAAGGTTTGATGTAATCCAGCCAGATTTGTTGTCCTGGAGATTCAAAGCCAGTTGGGGAGGGGTTATTGAGGTAGTTAAAAAGGAATTGCTTGCTTTTCTTGTCCATGGAATTACTGTTTATCAGATCAAATTTAACATTTAATTCTCTGCAATACTTCCGACCGGGCAAACTCCAAGGTTGATTTATCTGCTGCGTATGGGACTGCTTCGCCTCATCGCAGATTCACGCAGGTGCGCTCAGTGATGGGCTGGCGTCATTGCGAGCACCCCTGCTGGCTGGCGCGAAGGCGAAGCAATCCCCACATTCAAGCACCCAAATGAACAAATTACCCGGTGCTCACAATTAACTAATCAAAATCCTACAACGGAATGTTCCCATGTTTCTTCTTCGGCAGCACTGCCACCTTATTCTCGAGCATCTGAAACGCCCGGATCAGTTTCTCGCGCGTCTGATCAGGATAAATGACTTCATCGATATATCCACGGTGCGCAGCGCGATAGGGATTAGCAAACTTCTTTTGATATTCCTCCACTTTTTCGGCAAGTTTTTCTTCCGGATTGGTCGCCTCAGAAATTTCCTTCTTAAAAATAATTTCCGCTGCACCCTTTGCTCCCATCACGGCAATCTCCGCTGTGGGCCACGCATAGTTTAAGTCAGCACCGATGTGTTTGGAGTTCATCACATCGTAAGCACCACCGTATGCTTTTCGTGTGATGACCGTTACCCGTGGGACCGTTGCTTCCGAAAAAGCGTATAACAATTTTGCTCCGTTGGTGATGATGGCATTCCATTCCTGGTCCGTGCCCGGTAAGAATCCGGGTACGTCCTCGAAAACGAGGAGCGGAATATTAAAACTATCGCAGAAACGCACAAATCGTGCTGCCTTAACACTTGAATCAATATCCAGAACGCCCGCCAGGGATGCAGGTTGATTTCCAACAATACCGATACTTCTTCCAGCCAACCTTGCAAAACCCACAACAATGTTCTCAGCAAAATTCTTGTGCGCTTCAAAAAAACTTGCGTCGTCCACCACGCCGTTGATCACCTCCCGCATATCATAAGGCTGGTTGGGGTTGATCGGAATAATTTCATTCAATGCGGGCCGGGATTCGTCGCCCGCTATAAAAGGTATTCGCGGAGCATCATCTTCACAATTTTGCGGCAAATAACTCACCAGCGTTTTAATTTGCGCGATGCACTCGGCTTCGTTGGCACAAGCAAAATGGGTAACGCCACTTTTGGTGCTGTGCGTGGATGCACCTCCCAATTCCTCGGCAGTTACATTTTCATGCGTTACCGTTTTCACCACATTGGGTCCGGTGACAAACATAAACGAAGTGCCCTCTACCATAAAAATAAAATCAGTCATGGCCGGAGAGTAAACTGCCCCACCGGCGCAAGGTCCCATGATGGCAGAAATCTGAGGAATCACTCCCGACGCCATCACATTGCGATAAAATATGTCGGCATAGCCACCAAGCGAAACAACCCCCTCCTGAATCCGCGCGCCGCCGGAATCATTGAGCCCGATCAGGGGAGCGCCATTTTTCATCGCCAGATCCATTATTTTAACAATTTTCTCAGCGTGGGTTTCAGAAAGGGACCCACCAAAAACGGTAAAGTCCTGCGAGAAAACGTAAACCAATCTACCCTGGATGGTGCCATAGCCTGTTACCACTCCGTCGCCCAGATAATATTCCTTGTCCAGTCCGAAGTCTTTACTTCGGTGCATAACAAACTTCCCCAGTTCTTCAAAAGAACCTTCATCCACTAAAAGAAGAACACGCTCCCGCGCCGTTAATTTTCCTTTTGCGTGCTGCTGCTCGATCCGCTTTTCACCGCCTCCAAGCAGGGCCTCCTGGTTTTTGCGATCCAGTTCGTTAAACTTTTCCTGTAGTATTTCAGCAGTGATTTTTCGTTTTGCCATGGCTGTCAAAGTGTGACCAAATATAGCTATTTGTTGTTGGGGAAATTGTAATTTGTGGGTGGTCCGTTTCCCTACCGCAACAGGCTAAGGCCATGCCTACGCGAAACGCTTCCGCAGTGGACGCTTAGAATCTTGTTCCTTTGTGGTAAAGGCGGATCAACTCGAATTTTCATTTAGACTTCACAACAATTTGGAAAATCACATCGCGATTATTGATTTGGGCACGAACACATTTCATTTGCTTCTTGCCAAATGGGAGGGTACTGGATACCGGATCACCCATCGGGAAAGGTTGGCCGTAAAAATTGGGTTGGGAGGGATCAATGACGGAATCATTACCGAAGCGGGCATTGAGCGTGCGCTCGATGCGTTGAAACATTTTAGGATCACACTCCAACATACGGGTATTCGTAAAGTATTTGCCTTTGGAACAAGCGCTTTACGCAATGCCCGAAACGGAAAAGAAATAGCATCCCTGATTCAAGATCAAACCGGCATTGAAGTCAATATAATTTCGGGTGATGAAGAAGCCGCATACATTTATTATGGCGTCAGGAAGGCATTGAAATTAGGTGAATCCTCCTCTCTGATCGTCGATATTGGCGGCGGAAGTGTCGAATTTATTATTGGCGATGAAAAAGCAATACGCTGGAAGAGAAGTTTTGAAATTGGCGCACAGCGACTGTTGGAAAAATATCAACAGCATGATCCCATTCTCCCGATAGAGGTCAACAACTTAAATGCTTATTTCCAAGTAGCATTAAAACCTCTTTTCGAAGCCATTCAGAAATTTAAGCCCACCACCCTGATCGGTTCATCCGGCACCTTTGACACCCTGAGTGAAATCCATTGCATTAGAAACAATATCCCACAACACCCGGACGCCCCAGAAACACCGCTCTCCCTTGAAAGCTTTCGGGAAATTTATGCAGCGCTGTTGAGAAAAAACAGGGCAGAGCGACTACAGATTCCAGGAATGATTGAAATGCGCGTGGATATGATTGTTGTCGCTTGTTGTTTGATTGATTACCTGCTTGATCATTCAGTGTTCACTGCTATCCGGGTTTCTTCGTATTCTTTGAAAGAAGGAGTGTTGGCTTCAATGGAGGTAAATATGTTGTGAGTTGCGATTTTGGTGTGGAGCCAACACATAACTGCATTAGCCCAACTCACAACCCATTAACCACCCGGTCTTTTGGATACTTCACTTCATACTTAAATACCCACTTCCTGCTTTCATTGGGCTGAAGCGTAATCTCCCAGATTAGTTTTCCTGTGTCTTTATTATACTTCGCACCGGCCACATCCATCACCGTCATTTCAATCTGATTGTTTTGCGAAACAGGAACCTGATCTTCAACGATCACCTTTACTGCCTCCGCTTTGGTATTCCGGATGGAGATCTCCCAGGCAACATTTTCCCTTTGATTCGTGCCGATTAGTTTTCGTGAGGTCAACTCCTTCAGTTTTTCTCGTTTTAAAACAATTCGCTTATCCCTTCCCAATGAGACAGAAAGTGTGTCCTTGATGTTGTTGGGATCAATGAATGTCTTGCCTACAAAGGTCCCTTCAAAGAAAATATTGGCTTCACCCGGTAGCAGACTATATTCTTCCCAACCCGTAGCCCTGGCCAGCAGGAATGCGTCACGATCAAGCTTGGGCGCTACTGAATAAATAAAATCCGCCTTCATTTCATAGCTCCGGATGTCCACCACTGTAGGTTTGGATGATGAGGACACTGTATAAGGAAGTGCAATATCGAATTCCGTGTTCAATGAAGTTTGAAGGGTCGTGACGAATTCAGCGGTATTTTGTGCCGTCGCTAAAACTTTATCCTCCGACTCAGACATCACGGACGCTGGGGCGGACTCCTTTCTTTTCATTGACATTCCGGCGAGTCCTCTGAGAACAACCTCAACAGGTGCATTAAAATTCAAATACCACGCGACCAATTCAGGTTTGAGTCCGCTAAGATTCGGATTGGCTGTTGACAATTTCAGTTTTACATTTTCCCACTCTTCACCGGTGCTTTGGTGCACATTGGCTTTGTAGTTGAGTTGAATCGGGTTCCTTGTGTTCACCGCGCGCACGTCATACACTGCGAACCAACCTGCATTGGCGACCACATAATTCAATTCTAACTCGACCGCCGTTGGCGCATCTGCAGATACACTCACCACGATTTCGCTGGTGTTGCGTGAGTACAAATCATTTTGCGAACTGATCTGTTGTTGCAACTTTGCGATGCGTTCATTTATTTTTTTAATCTTATCGTCCTCTTTCATTCTTGTGGTGACGATCTCTCCCAGCCTGCTACGAAAAAAATCCGCCATGGCTTTTAACTCCGCTACGGTCAGATTTTGATTGGCTCCTCCAATTTTCTGATTACTCAAAATCATCTGCTCTTCCTTGTTCAGGATTTCTTTCTGGCTTTGTTCCAGCGCTGCCTCCTTTTGAAAAAAGATAACCGAGTCTTTGAGTGCCTTCAATGACCTGGGCACATTGAATTCATTTAAATAATTCTGCTGATGACTGATGCCTAAAATCACAAAGCTTCCTTTTCCGGTTACTTGTATGCTTTGTGGATCGAGCAGTGAAGTGAGTCCTGTAATGATCAAATTCGTTTTACCCGCTTCAATCCTCGACCTGGCACCGCGTGTTACCTGGGCCTTGTTCAGAAAAACGGTAACCCTGGTGATTTTCGATTCCAAAGGTTTGTCTGCCTGACCACCGGCCGCCAAGACGGCAAGGGATAAGGATACAGAAAGAAATAGGTGTTTCATATATTGGTCTTTTATCTGATTTAAGAATACGATGCGATGGGAAAGCAATTTCCACATTTAGAACGATAATCTTTCTGAAAAGCTTGAAAATTGCCCTCAAAAAGAGATTTTTGCTTTATGAAGGATCAACTATTTCCCTATCCGCAGCTTTCCCAATTCGCATTGGACATATTCTGTAAAATCGGTTGCCCGGAAGAACAGGCCCGGGAAGCGACGGATGTTTTGCTAAGTGCAGACTTGCGCGGTATTGACTCTCATGGCATCGCCCGCCTAAGCGGATACGTGAGACTGTGGGAAGCGAAACGAGTGAATGCTACTCCTGATATCCGGATTACTCACGAGACTCCCAGCACGGCAGTAGTAGATGGAGACAGGGGCCTGGGCCTGGTTGTCGCGCCCATGGCTATGGCCATTGCGATTGCCAAAGCGAAGCAGTGCGGCACAGGATGGGTGGCAGTAAAAAACTCAAATCACTTTGGGATAGCCGGACACCACGCGATGAAAGCATTGCAACACGACATGATTGGAATGGCGATGACCAATGCAAGTCCCCTGGTAGCTCCCACGTTTTCTGTTGAACGATTGCTCGGCACAAACCCCATTTGTGTAGCGATTCCAGCGGGTCAGCAACCTCCGTACGTCGCGGACTTCGCCACGACCACCGCTGCCAACGGAAAACTGGAAATTCTTCAACGCAAAAACAAGGAAGCGCCACCCGGCTGGATCCAGGACAAAAATGGAAAGCCTTCCACTAATCCGGATGAACTAAAAGACGGAGGTGCGCTTGTCCCGCTGGGAAGCGATCCTGAACACGGCAGTCACAAAGGTTTTTGTCTTGGTGGGTGGGTTGATATTTTCTCTGCTGTCCTTTCCGGCGCAAACTATGGCCCGTGGGTTCCACCCTTTGTCAGCTTCCTTTCTCCACCGGCTGACCCTGTGGGTGAAGGCATTGGTCATTTCTTTGGCGCGATGCGTATTGATGCTTTTCGCCCTACCGATGAATTCAAAATGCATATGGATAAATGGATCACGCGTTTCCGCGAAGCAAAAACGGTAGCAGGTAAGGAGCGGGTAATTATTCCCGGTGATCCCGAGCGGGAAAGTGAAGTTCTTCGGATGAAGCAAGGAATTCCGCTCAACCCAAAAGTAGTAGAGGATATAAAAATGTTAGGAAAGAAACTGCAAATCCAATTCTAAAACGAAAAGAATACCCGGGCTACAATTGGAGAACTGAACACACTAGGCTGTGAATATAATACATCATACATCACCATAGCGTTTAGTGCGGAGCGACCACTACCGACTCCTACACTATAACCAACTCCAAAAAGCAGCCGGTTAAAAAATCTTCGCCCATTATCAAGCCGACCAGTTTGGTAGTTGACGGTCGGTGAGCTAATATAATCGTACTCTGTTTGAAAAAACAGCTGATTGATGTTATAACGGATAAAAGGCGCAATCCCATACTGATTTAAAGATACGCCAAAGTCGGGATAGCCATAGTGCTGATAGTTGAATCCGGTACCCACGATGACCTGCGGGGTAACCTTGTATCCAATGATGGGAAATAAGGAATAATAAATATACCTGCTACTTCCGCTTACTCCCGACCCAAAACCGCCACCGCCCGCAAAATAAAATTTGCTTAGGGGCCCCTGATCACCGTTCTGTTGATTCTGTGTGTTGCCTGGATTTGCTGCTGCCCTGAATTGAGCCGAGACAACGCCACTTCCAAATAATAATACGATCAACACCAATCCACACCGTTTCATAACCCTCCCGATTTAGTCCTCCTGAATAATAAATACATCTTCAGATTCTTTCTTCATCAAATACTTTTCACGTGCAAACTTCTCCAAAAGCTCTTTGTTGGTCATCAATTCTTTACGATCCTTTTCTACTTCCTCTATTTTCTTCTGATAATATTCCTTTTCGTTTTCCAAAGAATGCAATTTGGCACTCATCGAAAATCGGGTAATCAGATCATTGGAGTCGAGAAAGCTCAGCCAAACCAGAAAACAAAGCCCTACAACAATGTAGAAGTTTTTAAAAACGGATGGAATTCTTTTGAACATAAGATTAAAAAATGATTATACGAAGGTAGGAAATTTCAACGAAAACCGACAATACCCAAGTTCATCAAAATTCTTCACAGCATGAATGCCGCAGATTCACTGATTTTCTATCTGTGGCCCTTTTGCGCATTCGGTTAGCCAGGCCTTTCAGTAAACCATTCTCAATTCAAATAGTTATCTCACCAACTTCCATGCCTCCACCTTCGAAATACCCTGACCTGATTTTTCAATGAGGTGAAACAGCAAGCAGTCGGCATTTCTTAGCTTCAATTTAAGATTGAATTGATGTTTTGTAAACGGGTCAATATAGACACCTTCTCCCGCGCTAAAGTATTTCAAACTCAGATTCCTTATCACGTCTGATCCCAGCAAATTGATTTCGCTATTGCGAGTCCACACCACTTCGGCCCGAAACCGCGACTCCATTGAATAAATCAGAATGCGCAACGTATTGGATTCATTGGTCCAAATCCCGGTAATCTTTGATTCCAGATCGGCGATGGAATAACTCAACCGAAAGAAAATGGCGACGCCCACACCCACTGAAACGACCACCACAATAAAATAAACCGCTACCACATCGATGCCCATAACTCAATATTTTTAAAGAGCGTCGCAAAAACCATTCGTTTTCATAGAAACCTGCTTTTTGATTAATCCAGGGCCTTTTTGAAAAAATTGAAGCGTATATTTTTCCGGAAATGGTACTCAAATTCCTAAAATGGAAAGGCAAAAGAAAAGGCCGGAGTAAGCCCCGGCCTTGATTCATCTCATTAAATTCTTAATTCCGCTAAAATTTATTTCCCGGAAAGTAGGCCATTTCTCCCAACTCTTCCTCAATTCTGATCAATTGATTGTACTTGGCCATCCGGTCAGAACGCGATGCTGAACCGGTTTTGATTTGTCCCGTGTTGAGGGCAACCGCCAAATCAGCAATCGTCGTATCTTCGGTTTCACCGGATCGATGAGACATGATACTCTTATAAGAATTCTGCTTGGCAAGATTCACCGCAGCGATCGTTTCGGTGAGTGACCCGATTTGATTTACCTTCACAAGAATAGCATTTGCAACACCCTTGTCGATGCCTTCCTGCAGGCGCTTCACATTGGTCACAAATAAATCATCGCCCACCAATTGAACTTTGTCACCGACGTTTTCGGTCAATGCTTTCCAGCCAGCCCAATCGTCTTCAGCCAGACCATCTTCAATAGAAATGATAGGGTATTTCTTGGTCCACTTCGTCCAGTACTCGGCCATCTCCTGAGGCTTGAGTTTTTTGCCGGAAGACTTTTTGAAATGATAAGTTTTGGTCTTGCCGTCATAAAACTCAGAGGCTGCCGGATCAAGGGCAATAAAAATATCCACACCTGGTTTATAACCCGCCTTTTCAATGGCCTTTAAAACCACCTCGATTGCTTCTTCATTGGAAGAAAGATTCGGTGCAAACCCGCCTTCGTCTCCCACATTGGTCGAAAGACCTTTATCGTGCAGTACACCTTTTAGTGTATGAAAAACTTCAGCTCCCATTCTTACCGCTTCAGAAAAAGTATTTGCCCCCACTGGCATCACCATGAATTCCTGGAAGTCGATGGAGTTGTCGGCATGACTTCCACCATTTAAAATATTCATCATGGGCACCGGAAGTGTATTGGCGCTCACGCCGCCGATATACCGGTAAAGCGGCTGACCCGCTTCCATCGCTGCCGCCTTGGCTACGGCAAGAGAAACGCCCAGAATAGCATTAGCGCCAAGCTTTCCCTTGTTGGGTGTGCCATCCAATTCGATCATGATCCTGTCAATCAGGTTTTGATCAAACACATCAAAGCCCACAACGCTTCCTGCGATCTTGGTGTTGACGTTGGACACGGCTTTAAGTACACCTTTGCCCATGTATTTTTTCTTATCACCGTCGCGAAGTTCAACGGCTTCGTGGCTACCTGTTGACGCTCCAGAGGGAACTGCTGCACGACCAAATGCTCCCGTCTCCGTGTACACATCTACTTCCACTGTTGGATTGCCACGGCTGTCGAGAATCTGTCGGGCATGAATGCTTTCAATCAAACTCATTTTGGTAAGGTTTAGTTATTGTTTAGGCGTTGACGGGAATGGCTTGGTCTTGTCTGATCATTTCAACAAATTGATCAAACAAATAGCGTGAGTCATGTGGGCCGGGGGATGCCTCCGGATGGTATTGAACGGAGAAGGCCTTCTTGCTTTTGATGCGGATTCCCATGATGGTGTTATCGTTCAAATGGAGATGGGTTATTTCAACATCAGGATTTTTCTGAATGTCCGTTTCACTAACCGCAAATCCGTGGTTTTGAGAAGTGATCTCACCCATACCCGAAACTAAATTTTTCACCGGGTGATTCAGGCCACGATGTCCGTGATGCATTTTATAGGTGGAAATGCCACAAGCCAGCGCAAGCAACTGATGACCCAGGCAAATTCCAAACAAGGGTTTGTCGGCCACCAAAATCTCGTTGACCGTCTTTATCGCATAGTCCATCACTGATGGATCGCCAGGACCATTGGAAATAAAATATCCGTGCGGGGCCCACATTTCCATTTCCTGAAAAGAAGTCTTGGCGGGAAATACTTGGATATAACAACCTCTGGCCGCTAGATTTCTGAGGATACTCGTTTTAATACCCAGGTCCAGTGCAGCTACTTTGATTGGCGCATTGGGATCTCCGGCAAAGTAGGCTTTCCTGGTCGTTACCAGCGATGACAGTTCAAGACCATCCATGGAAGGAATTTTCTTCAACTCAATTTCTAATTGGTCGGGCGCGAGCTCGGAAGAGATCATGGCGTTCATTGCTCCTTTACTTCGGATGTAACGCACCAGCATTCGCGTGTCCACATTTGCGATCCCCACAATATTGTGCCTGTCTAAGTATTGCTGAAGGCTTTCCTTGGCTGTTTTCCGACTGAATTCTTTTGAAAATTCATTGACTACAAGGCCACTTATTTTGGGGCTGGAAGATTCCTGTTCCTCATTGAGGGTGCCATAATTACCGATGTGTGCGGTGGTGTTGACAATGATCTGACCAAAATAGGAAGGGTCGGTATAAATTTCCTGGTAGCCAGTCATCCCGGTATTAAAACAAATCTCTCCGCCAGTAGTGCCTTTTTTTCCGATAGCGAGGCCTTCCACAAGAAGACCATCCGCGAGAAGGAGATATGCTTTATCGCTCATGAATGGGGTTGGTTTGACAAAAATACATTCTGATCATGGGTTGGCCTAAAGGGTAGAGACTAAATTTTAACCAGGATTAAAGGATTTTAGGATTCGCCAAGATTATCTGTAACGATTGCGGGGTAGAATTAGCCGGATTCCCCGCCAGGCTGTGAAATTTTTGCATCATCGCGATCTCATAATCGTTGAATCCTAGTCAACAAAAAGGGATTGAACTTTCGCCCAATCCCTGTTTCTATTTTATTTAATCCTCACTATTTGTCTTCTTTTTTGGAGGCCTTCTTAGCTTTTTTTGGCTTTTCTTCACCGGCTTCCGCTGTTGTGCCGTCGGTAACTTCTACGGTTTCATCTGCCTTCTTGCCACTTTTGCGGCTTCTGCGCGTCTTACCCTTCTTCGCATCCTTGTTGGTCTTGTAAAGGTCATTGAAATCAACCAGTTCCATCATGCACATTTCTGCAGCATCTCCATGACGGGTTTCGCCCAGCTTGATAATGCGGGTATATCCACCCGGACGATCAGCAATCCGTCCTGCTATTTCACCAAACAGGGCTGTTACCGACTCCTTGTTTTGGAGATACGACATGGCCGTTCTGCGCGAATGGGTAGAATCCGTTTTCGCTTTGGTGATCAGGGGTTCAACATACTTTCGCAATGCTTTGGCTTTGGCCACAGTAGTCGTAATCCGCTTATTTAGGATCAGGGAGCTAGCCATATTGGAAAGCAACGCGTCGCGATGACTGGCGGTGCGGCCCAGGTGATTAAATTTCTTGCCGTGTCTCATTAGTCTTCCTCCAGTTTATACTTGGAGAGGTCCATACCAAATGTCAGGTTCTTCTCCGCTACCAATTGTTCCAATTCAGCCAGGGACTTCTTACCAAAGTTCCTGAACTTCATCATATCCGAAATTTCGAGTTGAACCAGTTCGCCCAGTGTCTTCACATCTGCCGCCTTTAAACAATTGTAAGCGCGTACAGAAAGGTCAAGGTCATGAAGAGGTGTTTTCAATAGTTTGCGCATGTGCAGCATTTCTTCATCAACTTGCTCCACTTCGCTGTCTTTGCCGGTTTCCAGTTCGATCGATTTATCTGAGAACAGACGGAAGTGTTGGATCAGGATGTGAGCCGCTCCTTCCAGCGCTTTCTCAGGATGAATGGATCCATCGGTTTCAATGTCCACCAGCAATTTTTCATAGTCGGTCTTTTGTTCAACACGGGTGTTTTCCACGCTGTATTTAACATTTTTTACCGGCGTGAAAATTGCATCGATGGGAATATATCCGAAGACTTGTTCTGTCGGCTTGTTTTCTTCGGCAGGAAGATAGCCCCTTCCCTTTTCGATGGACAATTCGATTTCGAAGTGAGCTGACTCATCCAGATTGCAAATAACATGCTCAGGGTTCAGGATTTCGAAAGCATTTGTTACTTTGGCAATGTCCCCAGCCCTAAACTGTTTTTGTTTCTTGATGGTGACAGTTACTTTGCTATCAAAATTATCTGCCACTTTGCGAAAGCGCACTTGCTTCAGATTCAGGATGATCTCTGCAACATCTTCCACAACCCCCTCGATCGTTGAGAATTCATGCAACACCCCGGGGACTTTAATACCCGTGATCGCATAACCCTCAAGAGAAGACAACAGGATCCTTCTCAGCGCATTGCCAATGGTGACACCGTATCCTTTTTCCAGAGGTTTGAATGTGAAAAGACCATGGAAATCATCTGATTTTTCCATTACCACTTTCTCCGGCATTTGAAATGCTAATATTGACATAAGCAATTTTAATTTAAAGGTTAAGAATTACTTGGAGTACAACTCGACGATTAACTGCTCGTTGATGTTTTCAGGAATGTCCTCGCGGGGGGGCAAATTGATCAACTTGCCCACCATTTCGTGACCATCCCACTCCAACCAATTGTATTTTTTTGCCGACTGAATCGACAAACTATTCGTGATCGCTTCAAGCGATTTTGATTTTTCTCTTACGCCAACACTATCTCCTGGCTTCAGGGTGTAGGAAGGAATATTCACCACATCTCCGTTTACCAGGATGTGTTTATGTCCCACCAGCTGACGCGCTGCGCGCCGCGTAGGGGCTACGCCCAGGCGATACACCGTGTTGTCCAGACGGGCTTCCAGCATTTGCAGGAGCACCTCGCCGGTAACGCCTTTCTTGCGAGTAGCCTTGTCAAAAGTGTGCGCAAACTGACGTTCCAATACACCATAGATGTACTTTGCCTTTTGCTTTTCCGCTAGCTGAATTGCATACTCAGATTGCTTCCGCTTCTTTCCCTTACCGTGCTGACCGGGAGGATAGTTCTTTTTTTGTAATGCCTTGTTGTCTCCCATGATCGGTTCATTGAACCTCCTGGAAATCCTAACTTTGGGGCCGATGTATCTTGCCATGACTTAGCTGTAACGCTTTATTATTTCTAAACTCTTCTTTTCTTAGGAGGACGGCAACCGTTGTGCGGCAGGGGTGTCATGTCCTTGATCGTTGTTACCTCAATCCCAGCGGCTTGAATTGTCCGGATTGCCGATTCGCGACCTGAACCGGGGCCCTTTACAAAAACCTCCACTTTCCGCAGACCCAATTCGAAGGCTTTGGAAGCGCAATCCTGTGCAGCGGTTAGCGCAGCGTAGGGCGTATTCTTCTTTGACCCTTTGAACCCCATCTTTCCGGCAGACGCCCATGATATCACCTGTCCTGTCGTATTGGTGATTGAAATAATGATGTTGTTAAAAGTAGCCTGGATATGGGCTTCACCCACTGCCTCCACATGCACTACGCGCTTTTTACTTTTGTCTTTTTTCTTTTCTACCGGTGCTGCCATATGAAATGTTGTTCAGTTGGTTAACAATTACCCTTTGGTTGCCTTCTTCTTGTTGGCCACCGTCTTACGCTTTCCTTTGCGGGTCCGCGCATTGTTCTTGGTATGCTGGCCACGCACCGGCAAACCTTTTCGGTGACGGAGTCCTCGGTAGCACCCGATGTCCATCAACCGCTTAATGCTCAATTGAATCTCCGACTTCAGCGAGCCTTCAATCCTGAATTTCTCAGAAATGATAGCACGAATGGCATTCGATTCTTCATCGTTCCATTCTTTTACCTTTTTGTCCCAGCTCACTCCGGCCTGGGTCAGGATCTTTTGTGCAGACCTGCGTCCAATGCCAAAAATGTAGGTGAGGCTTATTTCGCCTCTTTTTTGATCGGGAATATCAACGCCAGCAATACGTGCCATAATTATCCTTGTCTTTGTTTATATCTCGGGTTCTTTTTGTTGATCACATACAGTTTTCCCTTGCGTCGAATGATCTTACAATCGACACTCCGTTTCTTAATTGATGCTCTAACCTTCATGACTATTTATATCTAAACGTTATCCTACCCTTTGTCAAATCGTAAGGCGACATTTCCAGCCTTACCTTATCCCCCGGCAAAATGCGGATGTAATTCATCCTCATCTTTCCGGAAATATGTGCCAACACCTCGTGACCATTTTCTAACTGCACCCGAAACATGGCGTTGGACAATGCTTCCTGAATCGTGCCATCTTGTTCTATCGACTTCTGTTTCGCCACTGATACGTATAATTTTGTTCTATATACTCGTGTGTTGTTACAATTTCTGTTCTGCCTTCATATACCGCTACCATATGCTCAAAATGCGCCGATGGCTTTCTATCCTTAGTCCGGATCGTCCATCCGTCCTGCTCCTGCACCACATCCTTGGTACCCATATTAATCATCGGTTCAATCGCGAAAACCATTCCAGGAACAATCTTCACTCCTTTTCCCCTCTTTCCGTAATTCGGAACTTCAGGGTCTTCATGTAATGCTCTTCCCACACCATGCCCAACTAACTCCCGAACCACTCCGTATCCGAACTGCTCAACAAAGCTTTGTATCGCAAAGCCAATGTCGCCAATCCTGTTACCCGCTTTTGCCTGTTCAATGCCCAGCAAAAGCGACTCGTAAGTCCGGTTCAACAAATCCAGCACCTCTTTACATGCACCCGGCAAAGGGTAAGTGTAAGCTGAATCACTGTGAAAGCCTTTGAGCAAAACTCCACAATCAATGGAGATGATGTCATCCTCTTTCAACTCATAGTTTCCCGGAAAACCATGCACCACTGTCTCATTAACAGAGATGCACAGCGCGGCCGGAAAGCCGTGATAGTTTTTAAACGAAGGCGAACCTCCCTGATCCCGAATGTACTCCTCGGCGATTTTATCCAGGTCTTTGGTTTTCACTCCCGGTTTTATCCGTTTCGCTACTTCCCCGTGCGCTTTCCCCAATACCTGAGCGCTTTCTCTAATGACCTGAATATCCGCCGCCGTTTTGTAGTGAACCATTCAAAACTCAAGCCGCAGCAAACTGAGAACGTCCTTTTACCCTCCCTGACTTCATCATACCTTCATAATGCCTCATCAGCAAGTAGCTCTCGATCTGCTGGAGGGTGTCAAGCACAACTCCTACCAAAATCAAGAGCGAAGTACCACCATAGAATTGAGCAAAATTTTGAGTGATGCCCGCCTTCACTGCAAAAGCAGGAAGGATCGCTACGGCAGCCAAAAAGATGGCGCCTGGTAAAGTAATCTTTGATAAAATGCTGTCTATAAATTCAGCCGTCTGCTTGCCGGGTTTAATGCCGGGAACAAAACCGCCGTTTCGTTTCAAATTATCTGCAATGTCGTTGGATGGAACCGTGATCGCCGTGTAGAAAAAAGTAAAAATAAGAATCAGGGTAGCAAACAACAGATTGTATTGCCAGGAAGTGAAGTCCGCAAAAGTGGAACCGACATAAGCACCCAAGTCGGTCTGTCTCCAGATTCCCGCCAAAAGTGGAGGAATAAACATGAGGGCCTGAGCAAAGATGATCGGCATAACACCAGCAGAGTTCAATTTCAAAGGGATAAAATCTCTTTTACCTCCATAGAGTTTGTTTCCCACCACCTGCTTGGCATACTGCACAGGTATTTTTCGGGTCGCTTGCGTCAACGCAATGACACCGACTACGACAAAGAATAATGCCAACCCTTCAATGATCACAAGCAATAACCCTCCCAAACCTTTTGAAGTAATTTCCTGAAAGATCGCGGCGGGGAACCTGGAAACAATCCCGATCATAATCAACATGCTGATTCCGTTACCAATTCCCTTGTCTGTAATCCGCTCACCCAGCCACATGCAGAACATAGTGCCAGCTACAATGATGATGATGGAAGAGACCGTAAAGAAAAGACCGGGGTTATATACTGCATCGGCATTAATGGTAGCACGAAGGTATCCGTAAGATTGTGCAGCGGTGATCAGGATAGTAAGGACCCTGGTAAATTGGTTTAACTTCTTTCTTCCGCTATCTCCTTCCTTTTGCAGCTTGGTGAAGTGCGGCACAGCAACGGTTAGCAATTGCACAACGATCGATGCCGAAATATAAGGCATGATCCCCAATGCAAAAATTGAGGCCCTGCTAAATGACCCACCCAGGAACGTGTTTAACAAATCAAAAATTCCGCCTTGATTGCCGGTCAATTTTGATGCATTCACTCCGGGAAGCACAATGTAGGATCCCAACCGAAAGATGACCAGGAACCCCATGGTATTCAGGATCCTGATTCTCAGGTCTTCGATCGAAAAAATATTCTTTATGGTTGTAAAGAACCGTTTCATTTTTAAATTTTAGTGGCGGTACCGCCTACGTTTTCAATTGCTTTTGTTGCGGTGGCTGAGAATGCATGGGCTTCCACAGACACTTTACTCTTCAACTCTCCGCGGCCCAACACTTTTACTTTGTCCTTTCTTCCCACAATGCCATTGTCAATCATCAGCTTGACACTCAATTCTGAGCTCTTGGTCTTCAGCACCAATTCTTCCAAAACGTCAAGGTTAATGGCTTTGAAATATACTTTGTCGTTGTTCTTAAACCCAAATTTCGGAATACGTCTTTGCAATGGCATCTGACCACCTTCAAATCCGAACTTTTTGTGATAGCCCGAACGTGATTGCGCTCCTTTGTGACCACGGCCTGAGGTGCTGCCACCGGAACCTTGTCCTCTACCTTTTCTCTTGTTATTTTTTACCGATCCCCTGGCCGGTTTTAATTCGTTCAGTTTCATCTTATAATGCTTTTACGCTTAACAAATGACCTACTTTCCTTACCATACCCTCAATCTGCGGCGTGTATTCCACTTCCACCGACTGATTAACTCTACCTAACCCCAACGCCTGAATGGTACGCTGCTGGGTTTCGGGTCTTTTGATCATGCTCCGGGTCTGGGTAATCTTAACTTTTTTTGCCATAACGATTAACCGTTGAAAACCTTTGATAATGAAATACCCCTGTTCCGGGCGATCGTTTGAGGATCCCGCATGGTAGTCAGCGCTTTAAAAGTTGCCTTAACCACATTGTGTGGATTCGAAGACCCTTTTGATTTCGCCAACACATTGTGTACACCCGCGCTTTCCAAAACTGCGCGCATGGCACCGCCGGCGATTACACCCGTACCCGGTGAAGCAGGCTTCAACAGTACCAGTCCGCCGCCAAATTTGCCAATGGACTCGTGCGGCACTGTGCCTTTGATAATGGGAACTTTCACAAGATGCTTTTTTGCATCATCAATGCCTTTTGTGATCGCATCAGTTACTTCATTGGCTTTGCCAAGTCCATAACCCACAACACCATTTCCATCGCCCACCACAACAATGGCTGCGAAGCTAAATCTTCTTCCCCCCTTCACCACTTTGGCTACGCGCTCAATGGCTACTACCTTTTCTTTCAGGTCGATCTCGCTGGCTTTTACCGTGCTGACGTTACTTTGTGTCATGAGTCTTAAAATTTTAAACCTCCCTCTCTGGCGCCTTCGGCCAAAGCCTTGATGTTACCGTGGTACAAATATCCGTTGCGGTCGAAAACAATATCGTTGATGCCGGAAGCAATTGCTTTCTCGGCCACTTTCTTACCTACACTCTTGGAGATGGCCACATTAACGCCACCCTTCTTATCCAATTCTACAGAGGACGATGCGGCAATGGTATGCCCCTTTGTGTCATCAATGATTTGCGCATAGATGACCTTGTTGCTGCGGAATACAGAAAGCCTGGGTCGTGCCGTTGTGCCTTCTACTTTCTTACGGACACCCATCTTGATCCGTGTTCTTCTTGCTGTTTTTGCGTTCGCCATGATCTTAATTATTTAGCAGCCGCTTTTCCGGCCTTTCTACGAACATATTCACCCACATAACGAATACCCTTGCCCTTGTATGGCTCAACCTTGCGCAAGGACTTAATCTTCGCTGCCAGCTGACCTATCAATTGCTTATCGGCTCCCTCCAATATAATGGTTGGGTTCGATCCTTTTTCTGTAACGGCTTGTAACTTCAATTCTGAAGGCACCGCCAAAAACACACTGTGAGAATATCCTAAACTCAACTCTAATACATTTCCCTGAGCAGATGCTTTGAAACCTACTCCGATCAATTCCATTTCTCTGCGGTATCCTTTACTCACACCTTCAACCATATTGGCAATCAAAGCGCGATACAAACCATGCATCGCCTTATGACGTTTTTGCTCAGTGGGGCGATGCACTGTTATATCGCTACCTTCCACCGTTACCTTGAAGTCGGGATCAATAGTCTGATGAAGTTCACCTTTGGGGCCCTTCACCGTAACAATATGGCTGCTCTCTGCAAAAGTGAACGTTACACCTTTGGGGAGAGAAACCGGTAATCTACCTATACGTGACATGATCGTTAAATTAATAGATGTAACACAATACCTCGCCACCCACATTCATTGCCTTTGCTTCCTTATCGGTAATTACGCCCTTGGACGTTGAGAGAATGGCAATACCCAAACCATTCAATACCTTAGGAAGTGAATCCGCCGGTTTGTATTGACGAAGACCGGGTGAACTGATCCGGGCCAATTTGGTAATGGCCGATTCCTTTGTCTCCGGGTTGTACTTCAATGCAATCTTGATCATACCCTGTTTGGTCTCGGTATCCTCAAACTTGTAGTTCAGGATATACCCTTTGTCGAAAAGCACTTTCGTAACTTCCTTCTTCAGGTTTGATGCCGGAACTTCGACGACACGGTGGCGGGCCTTGATGGCATTGCGCAACCGGGTCAGATAATCTGCTATGGGGTCAGTCGTTTTCATGTATTTTTAAAGGCAAACCCGCCAAAAAAACGGGGCTGCAAATTTATTCAATCCTTTTCGTTATTCAAATGACCTCTGGGATTTGCCCCAAAGACCTCATTAATTACCAGCTTGCCTTGGTTAATCCAGGGATTTTGCCATCAGAAGCCATTTGGCGGAATTGGTTACGGCAAATACCGAACTTTCCCATGTAGCCTCTTGGCCTTCCGGTCAACTTGCAGCGGTTCCTGATCCGAACGGCTGAAGAGCTGCGTGGAAGCTTATCCAATGCGGCCCAATCACCTGCTTTTTTCAAGGTCTCACGCTTCTTCTTATAGCGTTCTACCAGGTCTGCTTTCTTTTTGTCCCTAGCGACGATGGATAATTTTGCCATGGATATCGTTTAATTTTTAATTACAAAAGGCATTCCCAATGCTTTCAACAATTCAAAGCTCTCTTCATCAGTATTAGCCGAGGTGACAAAAGTGATGTCCATGCCGTTGATTTTCTGAACCTTGTCAATCGAAATCTCCGGAAAGATGATCTGTTCTTTTACACCCAGGGTGTAGTTGCCGCGGCCATCAAAGCCTTTGTCGCTCACGCCTTTGAAATCGCGAACACGGGGCAGCGCAACGCTCACCAAACGGTCCATGAATTCATACATGCGGTCACCGCGGAGGGTCACCTTCACACCGATCGGCATGTCTTCGCGCAACTTGAAGTTGGAAATCGCTTTCTTCGATTTCGTCGACACCGCCTTCTGGCCGGCGATCGAGGTAATTTCTTCAAGTGCCACGTCCACAATCTTCTTGTCGGCTACCGCTGCACCAACACCTTTGTTGATACAGATCTTTTCAACCTTCGGAACCTGCATCACCGATTTGTACTGAAATTTTTCTTTCAGCGTCGGGATGATTTCCTTCAGATACTTGTTTTTTAGTCTTGGAGTTGCCATCACTTAATAAATTCTCCTGTTTTCTTAGAATATCGTTGTAGTTTACCTTTTTCGTTCAATTTTCTTCCGGTTCGTGTAGCCGCCCCACTGGCAGGATCCAACAACATCAAATTGCTGATGTGTACCGTTCCTTCTACCTTCTTTCTTTCACCTTCGGGTTTGCCCGCTGAAGGCTTCTGGTGTTTCGTCACCATGTTGATGCCTTCGATCACGGCACGGTTCTTTTCGCTGATCAATTCCATGACCTTTCCGGTCTTGCCTTTGTCATTTCCGGAAATCACCTTTACCTGGTCGCCTTTGCGGATGTGCAGCTTGGGCTGTTTATTATACTTTCTTTCCATCTTATAAAACTTCAGGGGCCAAAGAAATAATCTTCATGAACTGTTTTTCTCTTAACTCACGCGCCACCGGTCCGAAAATGCGGGTTCCACGAGGTTCATCCTGAGCGGTCAACAACACCGCAGCATTGTCTTCAAAGCGGATGTATGATCCGTCCTTTCTCCTGATCTCTTTCTTCACCCGTACAACAACGGCCTTGGATACCGTTCCTTTTTTGATTTGGCTGGTTGGGATCGCGGATTTCACCGTAACGACAATCTTGTCGCCCACTGAAGCATAGCGTCTTCCCGTTCCACCCAATACATGAACACAAAGTACCTCCTTGGCTCCGCTATTGTCCGCTACATTAAGTCTGCTTTCGGTCTGTATCATGGCTACTTTGCTTTTTCAATAATTTCAACCAATCTCCAACGTTTGTTTTTACTCAATGGACGGGTTTCGCTCAAGCGAACGGTGTCTCCGATCCCAGCCGAGTTTTGCTCATCATGCGCCATCAGCTTGGTCGTCTTCTTCATGAATTTTCCATAAATGGGATGCTTCACTTTGCGTTCGATGGCAACGGTGATGGACTTGGTCATCTTATTGCTCACCACTTTACCAATCCGTTCTTTTCTCAAATTCCTTTCCATGGTCAATTACTTTTGAATTTGTTTAGCGGTCACTTCGGTTTTCAGCCGCGCAATAAGTTTGCGGGTTTCCTTAATCCTCATGGGATTTTCAATGGCCGAAACCTGGTGGGCAAACGTTAATTTCCTGAGCGCTTCTTTTTCGCTTACGATTTTCTCCTTAAGCTCCCCCAGGGTAAATGCCTTAATCTCTTCGTTCTTCATTGTATTCATTATTCAACGTAGTCTCTGCGAATCGTGAACTTGGTCTTGATAGGCAGCTTACCTTCTGCCAGGGTCAAAGCCTCTTTGGCGGTAGCGATATTTACCCCTCCGGCCTCAAACAGGATCGTACCGGGTTTAACCACCGCAACCCAATACTCGGGTGCACCTTTACCTTTACCCATCCGGACTTCAGCCGGTTTACGGGTAATCGGTTTGTCGGGAAAAATGCGAATCCACACCTGGCCTTCACGCTTCATAGCGCGGGTCACTGCCACACGAGCGGCTTCCAACTGACGCGCAGTGATCCACCCTGCCTCCATCGACTTCAATGCGAAAGAACCAAAGGCAATAGCGTGACCTCTTGTGGCCAGCCCCTTGACGCGGCCTTTCTGCATTTTTCTAAACTTGGTCCTCTTAGGCTGTAACATGTTATTCTACTTTGCTCTGCGTATTTGACCTGATTATCTTTTTGCTCTTCCCCCAGCGGCACCGCCCCGGTTGCCCCCACGATCACCACCTCTTCTGTCTCCTCCTCCACCACCACGTTCATTTCTTTCCCCACGACCACCGCCCCGGCGATCGCCACCACCACCTTTATTTTCGCCAGGTGCGTTGCTGATCATTCCAATATTGGGGGACAGATCACGTTTACCATATACTTCTCCTTTAAAAATCCACACTTTGATACCAATCTTTCCGTAAACAGTCTGGGCCTCCGAAATCGCATAATCAATGTCGGCGCGCAGTGTGTGAAGCGGAATACGTCCTTCTTTATATTGCTCTGAACGAGCCATATCAGCACCAGCCAAACGACCGGAAACTTTTACTTTAATACCTTCTGCTCCCACCCTCATCGCAGAAGCAATCGCTTGCTTCATCGCACGACGATAAGAAATCCTGGCCTCCAATTGCTGCGCTATGGACTCTCCCACCAACTTAGCATCCAATTCAGGACGCTTTATTTCGAAGATGTTGATCTGTACATCTTTTTTGGTGATCTTCTTTAACTCTTCTTTAATCTTGTCAACTTCATTTCCTCCTTTGCCAATCACAACACCGGGACGGGCAGTGTGAATGGTCAACGTAATGCGCTTCAATGTGCGCTCAATCACCACTTTGGAGATACCTCCTTTTTGGATACGGGCGTCAACATACTTTCTGATTTTCTGGTCTTCCACCAGTTTATCCGCAAAGCCTTTGCCACCGAACCAGCTGGAATCCCAACCGCGGATGATCCCTAATCTAAAACCTACAGGATTCGTCTTTTGTCCCATTGTTATTCCTTGATTTCTTTTACTGCCGACTTCTTTTCTTCCTTAATCTGGACGGGCATCCTGTCTACGACTAACGTTACATGGTTTGACCTTTTGCGCACCCGGTGTGCCCTTCCTTGCGGTGCCGGTCTGAGGCGCTTTAACATACGGCCTCCGTCAACAAAAATTTCTTTTACAAAAAGGTCTGCTTCGGCAAGCTTCACATCACTGTTCTTAGATTCCCAATTGGAAATAGCCGAAAGCAATAATTTCTCCAGCCGGCCCGCGGCTTGCATGGACTCATATTTCAAAATGTTCAGCGCATTGCTCACACGCTCACCGCGAATCAAGTCGGCCACCAGTCTCATCTTACGGGGAGAGGTGGGAACATTCTTGAGATGGGCAACAGCGGGGCCTTTCCGGGCGGCTTCCTTAATCGCCGCGATCTTGGCCCTCTTCACCACCGATCTTTTCGTTTTCTTTTCTGTTTCCATACCAGCTTTACTTATTCGACCTGTTATTTAGCGGATGATTCTGATTTATTATTGCCCGAATGTCCTTTGAAAATACGGGTGGCGGCAAACTCGCCCAACTTGTGACCCACCATATTTTCGGTTACATAGACAGGGATAAACTTATTACCATTGTGAACGGCAAAGGTGAACCCCACCAGATCCGGAGTAATGGTTGATCTCCTTGACCAGGTTTTGATCACTGATTTTTTGCCGGACTGCTCCATGGCCGTCACTTTCTTGGCCAACCGCTGATCGAGGTACGGACCTTTTTTAATTGACCTTCCCATTATTTTTTCCTCCTTGCAATGATTAAACCATCAGAATATTTCTTTGGATGCCGGGTCTTCAAACCTTTGGCCAGCAATCCCTTTCTTGATCTTGGATGTCCACCGGAAGCACGGCCTTCGCCACCACCCATCGGGTGATCAACAGGGTTCATGGCTACACCACGCACGCGGGGACGAACACCCCTCCAACGGCTGCGGCCAGCTTTACCCACGCTCTCATTCATATGATCAGAGTTCGACACCGCACCGATGGTCGCCAGACAATTGACTAATACGTTGCGCATTTCCCCGGAAGGCATCTTCAGTGTCGCATACCGCCCTTCGCGGGCAAGTAACTGAACAAAAACACCAGCGCTACGTGCAATCGAGGCACCCTTTCCAGGTTTGTTTTCTACGTTATGAATAATGGTACCCAACGGGATCTTGGAAAGCGGAAGGGTATTTCCAACCTCAGGCGCTACGTCATCTCCAGAAATAATAACCTGTCCTACTTTTACTCCATTGGGCGCGATGATATACGACTTCAATCCATCGGCATAATATAATTTTGCTACACGCGCTGTACGAGTCGGATCATACTCGATCGACTTTACCGTTGCCGGGATACCAAAACGATCGCGTTTGAAATCAATGTTTCTGAGTTTTTGCTTATGTCCTCCGCCAATGTAGCGCATGGTCATGCGACCTTCGCTGTTGCGGCCCCCTGTCTTTTTTAATGTGGTCAACAACGATTTCTCAGGCTTCGATTCCGTGATATCATCAAACCCCGGGGAGAGCCTGTGGCGTGTGCCTGCAGTGATCGGTTTAAGTTTCTTCAACGCCATGATTGACTGTGATTAAAAATTTTCCTTATTTTTTAAACGTTGCTATAAAAATCAATTACCTCGCCTGCAGCCAGTTTAACGATGGCCTTCTTATAATTCGGTTTGCGCCCCGCCAATACGCCTGCTTGTGAGTACCGCGTTTTGCGCTTGCCCATCACTTTTATCGTATTCACTCGCTCAACATTGACGCCATACTGTTTTTCAACCGCATGTTTGATCTCTACTTTATTGGCACTCGCCTTCACCAGGAAGCCGTACTTGCCTTTCTCATTCAAAGCAGAAATCTTTTCAGTAACCAGGGGTGATTTTAAGATGCTCATTGGTTTACTGTTTATTTAGAATGGAACCGATCTTATTCACAGAACTTTCCACAAAAATCAGCTGGTCAGCATTCATTACGTCATACGTATTGATTTGATTGACAGTGATAATTTTTGTGTTTTGGATGTTTCTTCCTGACTTAACAATATTCAGGTTCGTTTCAGGAAGAACCAAGAGTGTCTTCTTATCCTGAAATGACAGGGACTTGAGAAGGGTTGTGTAATGCTTGGTTTTGGGCGCGTCGAAATTGAAGTCTTCCAAAACAGCAATGGCATTGTCCTTTGCCTTATAGGTGAGGGCTGATTTTCTGGCCAGGTCCTTTACTTTCTTATTGAGCTTGAATGAATAGTCACGCGGCTGGGGACCAAAAATTCTTCCACCCCCTTTAAACTGAGGATTCTTGATATTCCCCGCGCGCGCGCCACCTGTGCCCTTTTGCTTCTTGATCTTTTTTGAAGAACCAGAAATTTCATTCCGTTGCTTTGACTTGGCAGTACCCTGACGCTGATTGGCAAGGTAGCTCTTTACGTCCAGCCAGATAGCATGGTCGTTGGGCTCAATGCCGAAAACCTCTGAAGAGAGGTCTATTTTCCGGCCTGTCGTTTCGCCGCTGTATTTTACAACCGATACGTCCATCACTTTTGGAGAATTATAGTTGAGTTCTTAGCTCCGGGAACGGAACCACTGATTAAAATCAAATTCTGTTCGGGCATGATCTTCACCACTTTCAAGTTCATGAGCTTCACACGGTCATTGCCCATGCGGCCAGGAAGACGTTTCCCTTTTATAACGCGGGATGCAAAAGATGCATTACCCATCGATCCAGGAGCGCGAAGACGATTATGCTGTCCGTGTGTCTGACCTCCAACCCCGGCAAAGCCATAGCGTTTTACAACACCTTGAAAACCTTTACCCTTGGAAGTACCGACTGCATCAATAAAGTCTCCCTCAACGAAAACATCCTGCACTTTAATTTCTTTGCCAAGTTCGGCCATGCCATCATATTCAGCACCAAAATCACGAAACTCGACCAAGTGCCTCTTTGAGGTTGTGTTCGCCTTCTTGTAATGACCCTGCAATGGCTTGCTTGTGTTCTTGTCCTTTCTTTCACCAAAGGCCAACTGCAATGCCTTGTATCCATCGGTCTCCTGGCTTTTCACCTGAGTGACCACACAAGGCCCTGCCTCAATGACCGTAACGGCTATATTGACCCCATCAGAGCCAAATATGCTGGTCATTCCTACTTTACGTCCAATTATTCCTGGCATGGTTGAAAGCTGTTTTGCTTGTTATTATACTGTTTTGCGGGTTTCCTACCGCAAAAAGGACTGCAAAGATAGGAACTGTTAGGTAGTTACCAAACGGAGATTTCAAAAAATGATGGGGATTTTCGGCATTTGAGAATCATCTGCATCTCAGGGGTCATTCTGCCATTGATTATCAGCGGGTTAACATCTTTTGTAATGCAGTAATAATGTGCTTTGCGTTTTCTTTCCGTCTTTGCATACTGACAAGAAATACGCTTCCAAAGTGACTTTTAGAACCTCTGCAGCAAAGCCCATTTTCATCCTGATCCTGTCTCTGGCGGGGCTGTTTATGCTTGATATCTCGATGGGAAGCGTATCTATTCCATTCGGGAATGTCTTCTCCATCCTCCTCGGAAATGCTCCGAATTCGGTCTGGGGGGACATTATCTGGCAATTCCGGTTTCCGAAGGCCATCACTTGTATCCTCGCTGGCGCGGCACTCTCTTGCAGCGGACTCATGATGCAGACGTTGTTTAGAAATCCCCTCGCCGGCCCCGATGTACTGGGTCTGAGTTCGGGTGCCAGCCTGCTGGTAGCCATCGTGATTCTGGCTGGGGCTTCGGGGTCGTCCATCTTATTCCAAATCAGCACCAACCCATGGAGCGTAGCCATCGCTGCCAGCATCGGTAGCATTATGGTTCTTATTCTAGTGATTATCATCGCTCAAAAAGTGCGCGACAATGTATCCCTCCTGATTATTGGGTTGATGCTGGGCGCGGCTACCTCCTCCCTGGTCAGCGTCTTGCAGTTTCTGAGCAAGGCCGAAGATCTTCAGACATTCATGATCTGGACTTTGGGCAGTGTGGGTGGAACAAGCTGGCGCGAAATCCAGGTGTTGTCCTGTATTTTGGTTGCCGGAGCATTGATCGCACTTCAATCCATGAAATCACTTAATGCTTTGCTGCTGGGGGAGAATTATGCTCAAAGCCTGGGCATCCACATCCGGCGTTCCCGATTTTGGATCGTAATGGCCACCAGCATCATGGCAGGAGGTGTCACGGCATTTTGCGGACCCATTGCTTTTGTGGGCTTGGCGGTGCCTCACCTCGTCCGGATTCTGATCCATACCAGCAATCACAAAATCCTGATACCCGCAGTTATGATGGGTGGCGCATCGCTGATTTTATTTTGTGATATCCTGGCACAACTCCCTGGCAGCACACAGGTCCTTCCGCTCAATGCCATCACCTCTTTGATTGGTGCTCCGGTCGTGATTTGGGTTGTTGTTAGAAATAAAAGAAAGACGTTTTAATCCTAACATCATCCACCTTTCAACTTTGGACATTAAACTTCGGACCCTGAACTTTGGAAACCCTTGAACCTTAAATTTCAACTTTGAGCTTGTCTGTCCTGCAAACCCACAACCTCACGCTTGGCTACCAAAACGGGCAGACTACGAACCTACTTTTTGAAAACCTCAACCTGTCGTTGTGGCCCGGGGAGCTCGTGTGTTTCATGGGCCCGAATGGTATCGGCAAATCAACATTGATCCGAACCCTGGCTGGTTTACAGAATCCTTTGTCCGGAAAAATATCGTTGCCTCTTACGCTACCCCACGACCAAAGAGATGACGCAACGAAACGTGAAAACAGTATCGCAGTAGTCTTAACCGACCGGATCACGGCAACAAACATGACCGTTGAGGAACTGGTGACTTATGGACGATATCCTTTTTTGAACTGGAATGTCAAACTCAGCAAAGAAGACAAAGCCGTCATTGCTCGCAGCATCGGTCAGGTTCGCATTCAACATCTGGCCGACAAAAAACTTTACGAACTGAGCGATGGACAAGTACAGATGGCCCTGATTGCACGGGCACTGGCGCAAGACACTCCCATTCTTTTATTGGACGAGCCCACCGCACACCTCGATTTGAACAATCGCCTCGAAATCATGAACTTGTTGAGAAATATTTGCAGGACGACGGGCAAGGCCGTTCTCATGGCTACGCACGAACTGGACCTGGCCTTGCAAACAGCAGATTTAATTTGGCTCGCGACACTTTCAAAAACCATTAAGTCAGCCCTGCCGGAAGACCTCGTGCTCGATGGGTCTTTTGATGAAGTTTTTCAATTCAAAGGATTTGATCTACGGACGGGTAAAGTGGATCATGAAGCACACCGCGGTATTTCCGTGCGGCTGGTGGGCGAAGGTCACGCTTACTTATGGACAAAAAATGCGTTGGAAAGAAATGGGTTTGAGATCGCGCCGAGTGGAAAAATTGAAATTATAATTGATCATGATATGGATTTGAGATGGACCGTCTCTGGAGGCAAAAAATTCAAAACAATCTATGACCTTCTGAAGGAATTAAAAAAAATCAGCGATCAAATTCTCTCCACGCCCAATCCCGGTTGATTCGAACACGACATCATTCCATCTTTCAAAATAAATCCGCCCTTCACAACATCCCTTGCCAGGTCGAGACTGCCATCGAGGTCAATGTATTTCGTATTGCTGCAGGCAAAGGCTGCGTGTAATGCGGCAGTAATACTGATGATGCTTTCATCATTGCATCCCCAAAACAGATCAATACCATCCAGCAAACCGATGTCGGCAATTTTTAATCCCTGACTAATGCCGCCGCACTTCATTAACTTGATATTGAAAATACCCACCGCGCGGGGAGGTTTGATGAGATCGAGTGCATCCATGGGCGACAACAAGGATTCATCTGCTGCGATCCTGGATTTGACTTCTTCCGGCAAATTTTTCATATCCGCTACCGCCTTTGCGGGAAGGGGTTGTTCGATCAATTCGATATCCAGGTGCTTGGTCTTATGGTGAAAAGTAATGGTCTGATCAACCGAATAACCTTGATTGGCATCAATTCGGATAACAAATTTTTTTCCAAATTGCTCACGCAGTTTCACAAGGCGTTCAATATCCTCATCCAGGTCTTTTCCCAGTTTTACTTTCAGAATCTTAAAACCCTTCTTTCCATAGTCGTCCGCTTCCTTCAAAGTTTCTTCTACGTTTTTAATGCCAATGGTATTGGAGGTGGGCAGCGATTTTATTTTTTGTCCCAGGTATTTCACCAACGGAACATCCAGATATTTGGTAAATGCATCATGGAGGGCTATGTCCAAAGCGGCGCGCGCAGCGGGTGTCGCCGGGAACTTTCGCCATACTTCAAAGTTGAGTTCCTGGATTTCCCGAATATCGCGACCGATCAGAAACTCCAGGTGGTGTTCCTGCAATGCCTCGAGCGTCTGATTCAGGTTTTCACCGGTCACATACTCGCTGGGGTTGGCCGCACCAATTCCCGTTATGCCGTTGTCGAGGGTAATTTCAACAAAGGCATTCCATACCTCATCGATGGTTTTGAAAGCGATCGTGTAAGGCTTGGTATTCCCTAAGTCGGCACTCCATACCTGAATTATTTTAATTTTTGCCATCGTCTTCACACTTGCGCTATGGATTTCTCAATCATATCCCTGAAAAAAGGTACCAACCGAGCTACCCCATCTTCCAGTGGCAGGACCACCGGTATGCCCAGCTCTTTTTCATATTTCGCAGCAGCCTCGCGTGCCTCTTGCTGAGTCATTTTTGATGTATTGAGGGTCAGGGCCATTGTCGGAGCACCATACATAGCGATCAAAGCAATTTCCGCCTTGGGATCCGGAATATAGGCAGGATAGAATTCCATGTCCTTGTACTGTGTGCGCGCAGGATTGTGCTGCAGCACCACCGCATTTACATCTGCCGAAACAATCCACTCCGATCCGGCAGGCCCGCTGGGATTGCGCAAAGCAGATTGTCCTTCAATAAAAATAATATCCGGCTTGGCCTCCTGCCAGCATTGAACAACGGCGTGTTCCATTTCGCCGGAGATAAAATCGTTCAAGGTACTGTCGAACACAAAACCATATTTTGCGCCTTGCATCCATCCGGTTTGTCCTGTGTAAATCATTTCTGCCCGATAGCCTGCTTTGCTCATGGCCTCGGTCAAAAAACGCGTCGTCGTTCTTTTTCCCAGCGCACAATCCGTACCCAGGACCGCAATCTTCGGACAATGAACACTTTTGATAATACCCGTCCAGAAGTGAAGGTCCTTAAATTTCTTTGGCTTACGCACATCAATAATCTCCAGTCCTTTTTCTGCCGCGAGGTTTGCCAACTCCGGTACTTCAGCTATCTGTTCATGCAATCCATTCACCAATCCAAATCCATTTTCCAGTGCTTGGCGCAACATAACCCTCAACGATTCAGGGATTACTCCCCCCTTCGTGGCAACACCAATAATGCAGTAGGTTGCTTTCTCTTTGCTTTGCTGAACAAAATCGGCAATCGATGCAAAGACTGGAATGTTTCTCTTCTTTCCATCCAGCACCTCCCCGGCATCCTTACCAGTCTGTTTGGAATCGATGACAGCAAGAATATTAAACCGGTCGGTACCCCGGATCAGACCGTGCGCTGTCTTTCCGCTATTCGAGTCCAGATAGCCAGCGGTGATAACGATTGCATTGCTCTTCAACATAGGTCTAACCAGTTTGAAAATTTCGGGAATCAAAGATAAGGTCCAAATCTATTCAAGCCCGAATTAAATCAGTTTTCGTGTGCGATCTCATCATAGTTAAATTTAAATTCCGTCAAGTCCGGTCTTTTTATGCGCTTTCGTTTCAATTCATATTGATAAATCAGTTGACCCAGGTTCTTCATAAATGGGTAGCCAATGGTTTTATATTCATAATCGCCACCGTCGTAAATGCCATCGGTATTGGCATGAATCACGGCAGAGAGCATAAACTCAATCCCCTCATCAAAATCGACGATGTAAGCATTGTCAATTAAATAGCCGTAGGCGTCGCCAATTTTATTAAAGACCCTGATCGAAGGGGAAATTTTTTCTCTTGAATTCCCAAACATGAGGAATTTCGCATAGGCGGGATAATAGGAAGTATCGCTCACATAGGCCGGAAATTTTGTTTCGGTCGGAAGCTGTGACATGCTCTGAAGAACAAACTGCTTGTCTTGCGGGGTGATGTTGAATCGCCTTTTGGTTTCAACCGTTTCCGGAAAAAGAAAAGCCCTGAGCAAATATTGCTGTTCCGTCAGCGGGAAAAAATTCTTGTAGCTGAAATCAAAGGGTTCGCATACCAAAGTATCGTGACTAAAATGAGCAACGCCTTTTAACACGGTTTCTTTTTTTGGAATGGAGTCATTGATCAGCATCGGTTGATGGTAGATCAACTTCTCATTTTTCACAAACCGTATTGCTTCCGTGTGGCGATTCCCATCCGGAGACAGCGCTCGGTCGAGGCGATGAAGCAGACGAATGGTGTATCCTTTTCTTTGTAAAATTTCATTGGCATCACATTGCCCCATGAATTCATAAAGCCGGTTGTGTGCGTCATTGTCACTGGTGATCAAAATCTTTTTTGAGTAGTGTGCAATCGATGGCAAGCAGCTTTCGGATGTTGTATCCTTCACCACGGAGATTTGTCCTGCATAAACGCTATCGTGAAAAACAGGGGTATATTTATCCAGTCCCTCTATGTGCAGCCGATTCAACTTTTCGAGCGCGAGCAGGACAATGGGAAATTTTACTGTGGACGCTGGGTAAAAATACCGGCTGGAATCGACATTGAAATAAAATGATCTGAAAATTGGCCGGTTATTTGCATCCCGATTGATCTGTGTATAGATGATTTGAATTTCAAGGCTGTCCCGGTGGTCGATAAAATACTGGAATTGGTCCGGTTCCCGATTCATCATGTTGACAAGCAACTGATCGTCTTCCTTGAGTTGACTTTGGCAGGCAGAGACAGAAATCAGAATCAAAGCAATAAGAAAAGACGTTTTCATGCGTTAAAAAGAGAAGACTCCAAATTAATGTAATTTTGATTGGGTATAGGATTAAACCTAAACAGGATATGAAATATTTCTTTTGTGCAGCCGCCATGATTGCCTTTGCCGGAGCGCAGGCGCAATCCATTGTAGGAACGTGGCAACAAGTGGAAAAGAAAACGTGCTTTGAAGCCCTGATGCCGGAGAGCGAAACAGAGAAAGAACTAACCCCTCAGATGGGCGGCACTTCACAAAACGCCGTGGCCAAACTTATCCGATTTGATGGGAAGGGCCGGGGTGCGGAGGGCATCTTCTCGGCAGGCAAGAAAAGAGGCAGCAATATGGACGAATTCCAATACCAGATCACCGATCAGGAGTTGCAATTGCTGGATAAAAAATCCGGGGTCATCACACAGCGTTTTATCATTGATACTTTGACGGATTCATCCTTGCGAATCCATGACGCACTGAAAGATTGTGAGGCGAGGAGTTTCACACGGGTAAAATAGCCCGTAACTTTGCAGAATGGTGGAGGGTCAAAAATCAGCTTTGGGCGAATCTCCCGCAAGAGAGGTGGTTAAACGCGACATCCGCAAACTCAAGCTGGATGAGCTAAAAGCATTTTTTGTCGATCAAGGTGATAAACCATTTCGCGCTCAACAAGTGCACGAATGGCTCTGGCGGAAATCGGCCAAGGACTTTGATCAGATGACCAACCTCTCGTTGCCAACACGGGATTTGCTCAAAGAACACTTCACCATCAATCACATCCGGGTAGACAACATGCAGCGCAGTGCGGATGGCACGATCAAGAACGCTGTCAAGTTGCACGATGGTTTGATTGTGGAGTCGGTCCTGATTCCAACTGAAAAAAGAATTACGGCTTGCGTTTCTTCGCAGGTCGGGTGCAGTCTTGATTGCCATTTCTGCGCCACCGCCAGGCTCAAGCGGATGCGCAATCTTAATCCCGATGAAATTTATGACCAGGTTGCAGCCATCAAACAGCAAAGTGAATTGTTTTTTGGAAGGCCGCTCACCAACATTGTATTCATGGGCATGGGCGAACCATTGTTGAACTACGCAAACGTGATGGCTGCGATAGAGAAGATCACGTCGCCACAAGGTCTGAACATGGCTGCCAAACGACTTACGGTCTCCACGGTAGGCATTGCAAAAATGATCATCAAATTAGCCGATGATGAAGTGAAATTTAACCTGGCGGTGTCCCTGCATTCTGCCATCAATGCTACACGGTCTTCCATCATGCCGATTAATGACACCAATTCATTGGAGGACCTCGCTGCAGCACTGAAGTACTGGTATCAAAAAAGGAAGCGAAAGGTGACCTATGAATATGTGGTCTGGGATGGAGTGAATGATAAACCGGAAGACGCGCAGGCCTTGCTTGAATTTTGCCAAATCATTCCCTGTAAGGTGAACATCATCGAATACAATCCCATCGATGACGGCGGGTTTCAGCAAGCCACCGAAGATAAGCTGTTGATGTATCAGCAACTTCTGGAAAGCAACGGCATTACCACACGCATCCGCAAGAGCCGTGGCAAAGACATTGATGCCGCATGTGGACAACTGGCCAACAAAAGTTAGTTTCGATTGCGATGAAAAAGATATTTTCTGGTCCCCGTCTTTTTGCTTTGACGCTGTGGATGGCATTCATAGGACTGAGCAGTTGTTATAAAAATGCGTTGGAAAATTATGGGGAAGAAGAAATCATTATTGAAAACGCAGCGATTGGTGTAGCGGAAGCTGACGATGCCTTAGAGGTTGCGTATTACGCCCAGGCCATCCAAAAAACGATTAATGGAGGGCGCGTTGCCGCTTTAAGTTGTGGGAGAATTACCGATGACCCTTTCAAAAGAGTAATTGTGATCGATTTTGGTGCAACACCCTGCGTGGGTCTCTTTTCAAGGTCACGCCAGGGCAAAATTATCGTTAATTACTCCACCCATCTCGCCGACACACTCTCTGAGAAGACGGTTACGTTTAGTGAATACTATGTGAATAGCAAGAAAGTGGAGGGCACGGTGATCTTGCAACCTACTTCATCAAATGCCGATACCATTGCCGCCACACTCACACTGAATAACCTGAAGGTTGAATTTGTGAATGGCACAACGATTACTTTTAACGGAACCCAAAATCGAACGTGGATATCGGGCCTTGGGGATTCTATCATAACCAATAATGTTTACCGCACTCGGGGATCGATGAGCGGTGTTTCCTCAAGCGGGCATACTTTTGTACAAGACATCACCACTCCGGTCATTTCCAACTTTTATTGTGCATCCCAGGGGTATTTTGCCCGGTCCTACGGGGTCGTTGAACTTTCCCAATTGCAAGGCTATCCGAGCCGTAAAAGGACGGTGGATTATGGTACCGGCGCCTGTGACAATATCCTTTCGGTGACGACTTTTCGAAGAGCGTATGGGCTGAATGCGAATTAGCGGTGATACAAAATTCATTTCAAGGTAATCCGGCAGAGTATTGTGTAATCCGCAAACAGCAAGCAGTAATTGGATGGTCAGTTGGTGTAAAACCCGGTAGCATCCGGTATTTTTATAATTATATTCGCCCGAACCTCACTTCATGATGGGTCAAAAGAAATTTATAATTGTCCTACTCCTGCTGTTTTCTTTTGAGGCTTATCCACAGAAGCTCATCCGCGGGTTTGTTATCGACTCGGCATCTTTTTTCTCTCTCAGTTATGTGAACATCAAGGTAAAAAACACAAATCGGGGTACCTCTTCTGATACCAAAGGGGGATTTGGGATTTCCACAGCAAAAGGTGACACCCTTGTATTTTCTCTCGTGGGGTATAATACAGAGGAATTTACAGCTGCCGATTTGGACGAAACCATCATCATTCGCATGGCGGTCAAAGTGAAAGAATTGGTTGAGATTATGATCATCGGCCGAAAGGAAAAACCGATCCGACCGATTCACATGACACCCAAATCCAATGTGGCAAACTACGGCCCTTATGGTGCTGGTTTTGACCTTGGCTATTTTTCTAAATATGAACGGGAAAAAAGGAAACTGGGAAGGGTAAAAGCGGAATATGACCTGGTCAGAAACTATATCGCCGTCGTGTGCGATCCGGAAATACGGGAAAAAATCCGCAAGGAGTATTCGCTCACCGATGATGAATACTACCAGCTCCTGGCCAAATTCAATATTCAAAACCTGAACCGAACCTACGACCTCACTTCTGCAGAATGGATTACTGTACTTCGGGAGTTCTATTCGGAGAACGTTTACAAAAGGTAAACATGGTATCGCGTTTGCCTTGAGTCATTCAGGAATTTTAGTATCTTCAAATCCCTAAGCAGGCTAATCTTTATTATGTCCGAAGAACAACATTTTCAGTCCTCCGCCATGGTCCGTGACTTTGTCATTGGCATGAGTGACGGACTTACGGTGCCTTTTGCCCTGGCCGCTGGATTAAGCGGGGCGGTTGATTCAACCTCGATCGTGATCACGGCAGGGTTGTCAGAGATTGCCGCGGGCTCCATCGCCATGGGATTGGGTGGCTACCTTGCAGGACGGACTGAGATTGAGCATTATGAGTCTGAAGAGCGGCGCGAGCACGAAGAGATCAATACATTGCATGAAGTCGAGATCCGCGAGACCAAAGAGATTTTTGCGGCCTATGGCATCAGTGAAGATTTGCAGGAAAAGATAGCCCGCGAGATGGCCAAGAAACCCCAACAGTGGGTTGACTTCATGATGCGTTTTGAATTGGGATTGGAACGCCCCGATAAAGGTCGCGCCACCCAGAGCGCGTTGGTGATTGGCGTGAGTTATGTTATTGGAGGGTTCATTCCGCTGAGCGCTTATTTCTTTACGGACACTTCACATCAGGGACTGATTTATTCCTCAATCATCACCGTGATTTGTCTCATCGTATTTGGTTTGATCAAAAGCAAACTTACGGGACAGCCTCTCTTTCAAGGCGCGTTACGGGTTACGTTTGTAGGCGCCCTTGCCGCTGCCGCCGCCTTTGTACTGGCTAAATTGATCACTTAAATTAATTATCAATGTGCTAATTCGGTGATTTGCTAGTGTGCTGGTTGGGTTGGAACCTCGTTTCGTGCATTGAATTCAATTTGAATTCAGGAGATTATATAATTGAAAAAAATTGAGTTCCGGCTGCGCCTCCCCTTACACATCAGCACATCACCGAATCAGCAAATTATTTCTTGCTTGCATTAAACAACTTCTCCTTTTCCTCCTTCGAAAGACTTTCATATCCCCGGTCGGAGATTTTATCCAGAATGGTGTCGATTTCTGCCTGGGTGGCTTTGTTAAAGTTGGAACCGGGTTTCCTGGGCTCCGTTTTGCGATAAGTCACCTTCACTTTTGAAGAAGGTTTAAACAATCCAACGCACCAATTGAGCATGGCTGTAATCCAGCCACCCCAGTTTACGCCCGCTTGCAATTGCTTGATGTAAACAAAGCCCATCAGCGCTCCACCCAAATGGGCAACATTGCCGCCGGCATTTGATCCCACCGTCCCGATAAAGGATCCGACGATAAAGAACAAGGCGATGTATTTGATTTTCACCGGACCAAAGAACAACATAAAGAAAGTATAATTGGGCAACAACGTTGCTGCGGCCACCATGATGGCAAAAACTGCACCCGACGCGCCAACCATGCCAGGGAAATCGGCTCGTTCTTTAAAGAAGGGAACGGTATTAAATAAAAGAAGATACGTTACTCCCGCAGCCAAAGCACCTAAAACATACAGGGCAATCAGCTTATCGCTTCCGAGGTATTCGATAATTAATTTCCCAAACCAATACAGCGACAGCATGTTGAACAAAATATGGAACAAATCAGTAAGGCTGTGTGCAAAGGCGTAGGTAACGATCGTCCAGGGCCGCAATATGAAGTCTGCAAACTTGGGAGGGATCAGGAACTGGTTGTGAACAGCCGAAAAAACGAATTCAAATCCACCAACCTTAGCAAACACATAAAATATCACCAACACCAAAAATACTACGACATTGATAATGATCAATTGAACGTGAGCGTTGTTGGGTCGTTGGAATGCGTTTTTGAATTCGTCTAACATAATTAAAGTCTGCCCTTTCGTAAGGACTTTATTACGATTTATCCGTTCCCTGGCTGCGCCAATAAGCGATAATCAAAAACGCTACCAGGGCACCGCCAAAATGAGCTGTATGGGCTACGCCGCCGCTTCGGTCCAGGAGATAAGTAATCCCACCCATCACAAACACCATATACTTGGCCTTTAGCGGGATCGGTGGGAACAACAACATGATCTCCAAGTTAGGAAATACCATCCCAAAGGCCATCAGAATTCCATAAATGGCACCGGATGCACCCAACATGGGCCCGGCATTCCCCGGAAAGAAAAAATAATTAATTGCTGCGTAAATCACCCCCGCTCCGATTCCTGTGGCAATATAAAAAGCAAGGAGTTTTTTGTCGCCCCAATGACTCTCCAGAATGGGTGCAAAGGAGGCCAATGCAAGCATATTAAAAAGTATATGCGTAAACCCACCATGCGCAAACATGTAAGTAAAAAATTGATACGGTCTGAAATAAGGAGAACCAATTGGCCATAGTGATATGTATTCCGTCAGATAGAGACTACCCAACAGGCTCTGCGCCAGAAAAACAGCAACATTGATGATAATTAAATTTCTGACAAGCGGTGTAAGTCTGAACATGATTTAATTACGGGTTAACGGATTATCGCTTAAAGTAACTTTCAATCTTAGACGTATCCAAAACAAAAAATGTTGTGTTGCCCTCGGGAGAAAAATTGGGATTAGCGCAGGCAAAAAGTCCGCTGAGCAAGGCTTCGATCTCTTCCCGGCTTAACTTCTGACCCGATTTAATGGCAGCGCGCTTGGCCAGAGACTGCGCCAGATTTTCCCGTCTGGGGATCGCCAGCTCAGCCTGGTTCTTTTTGAATTGTTCAATCAACCCTTCAAAAAGTTCTCTTTCACTTCCCGTGGTTTCTGCCGGAATGCCCGATACCTGCAACGTATTTTTTCCAAAGACGTCAAACCTGAAACCCAGCGCCCTGATCTCCTGCTCCATCTCCATCACCAGCGCGAAATCGGCCGGGCTAAAACTGACCGTCTGGGGAAACAGGCTTTGTTGACTGCCTCCCGGATTGCCTTTGAGTTGCGTCAGAAATTTTTCAAAGAGCACACGTTCATGGGCTGCCTTCTGGTCGATCATCATCAAACCACTTCTGACCGACCTGACAATGTATTTCTGATGAAGCTGAAATACAATACTTTCTTCCTCTTCAGGAGCATTGCTCCCCTCTCGGTTGATGGCGCTTTCAAACCGCAGCGTGACTTTTTCACCGGAGGGTTGATCAAAAAGTCGGGAAGCCGGACCTTCCTGTTCGAAAAGTTTTTCCCAATGTTGAAGATTGGATCGCTGCCAAGCGTTCCCGAATTGCTCCTCGTAATACTGTTCCTTTGTTAAAGTTTGTGTTGTGTTGAGTTTGTTGATCAGGTTCACATCGGCATGGAAATCAATCGCCGGAGTAAGATTGTGGGATCCGAGGGCTTGCCTTACGGCCGAGCGGACCACAGCATAGACCGCACGTTCGTCATCAAACTTGATTTCAGTTTTAGAAGGATGCACATTCACGTCAATGTGCTTTGGGTCGATTTCGATAAACAGCACATAAAATGGATAGCTGTTATCCTGTAGCAGGCCTTCATAAGCACCCATTACCGCATGGTGAATATAGTTGCTTTTGATAAAGCGCTCATTGACATAGAGAAATTGCTCACCCCTCGTTTTCTTGGCGGATTCAGGGCGGCCAATAAATCCACTCACCCGGACCAGGGAGGTCTCCTCCTGGCAAGGTGCCAATTGCTCCTGATAATTTTTTCCAAACAAAGCAACGATCCGTTGGCTCAGTTTGCCGGGATATACATCAAAGACAACTTCATCACCCTGGATAAAGCTAAAGGCCACTTCCGGATGCGCTAACGCGAGCCGTTGAAATTCTTCAACAATGTGACGCAGTTCGACGGGATTGGACTTGAGAAAATTCCGCCGTGCGGGAATATTATAGAACAAATTTCTGACCGAGATGCTGGTTCCTTTTTCGCTGGCGGTGGGTTCCTGTTTTTTTACTTCCGAAGCGTCGACCACAAGCAGTGTGCCCAGCTCCTGGTGGGCCTGCCGGGTTTTCATTTCCATTTGAGAGACAGCGGCAATCGATGCAAGGGCTTCACCACGAAATCCCATAGTCCGCAAAGTAAAAAGATCATCGGCGGTACGGATTTTTGAAGTGGCGTGTCGTTCCAGGCTCATTCGTGCATCTGTTTCGCTCATGCCGGTACCATCATCAATCACCTGGAGCAATGTTTTACCCGCCTCTTTGACAATCAGCTTAATGCTTTTTGCTCCAGAATCGATCGCATTTTCTATCAATTCCTTTGCCGCCGAGGCCGGTCGTTGCACCACCTCACCGGCTGCAATCTGGTTGGCAATGGAATCAGGGAGAAGTTGGATAATGTCGGGCATGGACCTGGATTTTTAGATAACAGGATTATAACATTAGAATCGGCAACACTAAAATTCCAAAATAAATCCCCTGTTGCTGTATTCGTAGATTTACACGTCCTCTGCCTATCTTTACACCCACAAAAATGCCGCTATTCGCTTGCAATTACAAAACCTAACGGCCCGATGTTGAAAAAAGTTTATTTCATTTTGTCGCTTTCGCTGATGGTTTTGCCCGCGATGGCACAAGACAGGAAAAATCATTGGGTGGATAGTGTCTTCCAGCGACTAACCCTCCCTGAAAAAATCGGCCAGCTTTTTATGATCCCCTTCTCTTCCTATTGGACCGGAGACACGGCCGCATCCGTGGAAGATGCCATTACCCATTATCATGTGGGAAGTCTCTACCTGACCAAAGGGGGACCACTTAGTCAGGCTAAAATGATAAATCGTTTTAACCGCCTGGCCGAAGTCCCCTTAATCGTTGGATTGGACGCCGAATGGGGTTTGGGGCAAACGTTGGACAGCACCATGAGTTTTCCAAAACCCATGGCCCTCGGGGCAATTCGAAATGATAGTTTGGTCTATCACCTTGGAGAAACCATTGCACTGCAGATGAAGATGCTCGGCTTGCATATCAACTTTGCTCCCCGTGTCGACCTTTACCGAAGTGGTTTACCCGGTGAGTTTTATTTCAGCGATCAAAAAAACCGGTTGGCAATGAAGTCGATGAATTTTATGCTGGGGTTACAGGATCAGGGCATCACGGCTGTGGCAAAACAATCCCCCAAGGCAACGGGAAAATTTCCCGACGTTCAAGACAGCGTGGCTTATTTTGAATTAAGTCGAATCGATACATCTGAAATGAACGCCCACATTCAATTAATTCACCATGGTCTTCACGGATTGCTTACCTCCAACTTCAGTTTTTCCATTGCCGGAAAGAAAAAGGCCGTGCCGGCAGCCGTGTCTTCCGTTTTTATAAATGAAATCGTAAAAAATGAAATGGGATTTCAAGGACTCACCTTCACTGAAGTTCCCGTCCTGCAACAAATCTCAGGAAAAAATAGAAATGGAGAAGCGGAACTCCTGGCCTTTATGATCGGCAACGATGTATTAATCGCCCCGCTCAATCCGGGGGCTGCAGTAAAGAAAATAAAGAAGGCAATAAAAAAAGATAAGGCCCTTCTTAATCAATTGAATAAAAGCGTAAAAAAAATTCTCAGCGCCAAATTTGAGGCAGGGCTCAGTGAAAATCGTTTCGTTAATACCGATAACCTGATGCTACGGCTGCATACCCCGGAAGCAGAATTATTCCAGCACAGGCTGGCGGAAGCAGCCGTAACCGTAGTGCGCAACGACGCAGAGGTTATTCCTATTAAGACGCTGGAAAACAAACGCTTTATTTTCCTCTCCCTTGGCGAGGGACAGAATGAGTTTGATCAGTACCTGACAAAATATGCTCCGATGAGCACGTTGTCAGTGAGAAGCTTGTCCGATACCCTGGGCCTTTCCAGCCAACTCGACAAAGCCGATATCATTATTATCGGCATCAACCGCAGTGCTGTTTTGTTTCAAAAGAATATCATCCCCATTATAAAAAGATTAGCGCCTCAAAAAGCGGTAATCCTATGTGGTTTTGGAAATCCGGATGATTTGAAACCGTGGGAAGGTTTTCCCACGATAGTGGAAGCCTACAGTGGCCAGGATCTCATGCCAAAAATTGCGGCCCAGATCATTTTTGGAGGAATGAGTGCACAAGGGGTTTTGCCGATTTCAATTTCCAGATTCATTCCTACGGGATCTGGAATCAATACCACCACCCAGGATCGGCTCATGTACACGCTTCCAGAGGCTGCAGGAATGGACAGTCGCGTGTTGGAGCAAATCAAAGTGATTGCCCAAGAGGCGATTGATCTTAAAGCCACACCAGGGTGCCGCGTATTGGTGGCAAAAGACGGAAAGGTGGTTTATGACAGGTCGTTTGGTTGGCTCACCTATGAAAACAAGATTCCGGTAACGGAAGAGACAATCTATGATCTGGCTTCATTAACCAAAGTCTCCGCCACCCTGCAAACGGTGATGTTCCTTCAGGAAAAGGGATTGATCGATATCAATAAGAAAATCTCCGTGTATCTGCCCGAGTTAAAGGGATCCAACAAACAAGATTTTATCATTAAGGACATTTTGACCCACCAGGCGGGTCTTTGGCCTTTCATTCCTTTCTGGGCTCAGACAATGAAAGACTCACTCCATCTGCCGGAATTTTATAGCCCATCTGAAAGCCCGGATTATTCTTTCGCTGTTTCCAAAAACTTATTTGCGAAACGGGCCATGAAAGACAGTTTGTGGCAATGGATTATTAATGCGAAAATTATAGAGAAGTCTAACCGTACACCCTATGAATACCGCTATAGCGACATGGGTTTTTATATCCTGCAGCACCTGGCAGAAAAAATATTGAATCAACCGATGGAAGAATTTCTTGAGCAGAATTGGTATGAACCATTGGGCGCCTACACTACCGGCTATCTGCCCCTCAGAAAATTCTCAGCAATACGAATCGCGCCAACGGAAGACGATAAATTGTTTCGGAAAAGTCTATTGACTGGGTTTGTTCACGATCAAGGTGCCGCCATGCAGGGTGGCATTGCCGGTCATGCCGGTCTGTTCAGTACGGCCAACGATTTAGCCAAGTTAGGTCAAATGTGGCTCCAGGGAGGACGGTATGCAGGCCATCAATATTTAAAGCCGGAAACACTGGAATTATTCACCCATAAGCAATATGAAAACAGTCGGCGTGGATTGGGATGGGATCGGCCCGTTCCGGGTATTCCAGATGGACCAACATCTATGTATGCGTCGCAAAAAACATTTGGGCACACCGGGTTTACGGGCACCTGCATTTGGGTCGATCCGGAGTTCAACCTGGTTTATGTTTTTCTGTCCAATCGTGTGCATCCCAACATGAATAACAATAAAATATTAAACGCCAACATCCGTCCACGTATTCAGGACGTCATATACAAGTCGATATTTACGTATTGTGAGCATCATAATTAATTTATTATGAAACCAAACCGGTCAAAATCCGGTTTAACTTCAAAACCTTATCCCGTGGAGAAAATCAAGATTGGCATAGTTTGTTACCCCACGTTTGGGGGGAGCGGTGTGGTGGCTACGGAGCTCGGAAAGGGGCTTGCCCAACATGACCATAAAGTGCATTTTATTACCTATTCGCAACCCAGCCGGTTGGATTTCCTCAACGAAAATCTTTTTTATCACGAGGTGGATTTCCGGTCATACCCCTTATTTGAGTATCCGCCGTATGAACTTGCCCTGGCGAGTAAGATGGTGAGTGTAGTGAAGAATGAACACCTGGATTTGCTCCATGTTCACTATGCCATTCCACATGCCTCCGCGGCATATATGGCGAAGCAAATTTTAAGAACGCAAGGAATTGAAATCCCGGTCGTTACCACACTGCACGGTACAGACATTACCCTGGTGGGGAAGGACTCTTCTTATGAACCTGTCGTCACGTTTAGTATCAACCAATCGGATGGTGTGACCGCGGTATCGCATGACTTACGAAAACAAACTTTCGAGTTCTTCAAGATCACCAACGAAATTGAAGTCATCCCCAATTTTATTGATCTCGAAAAATTCCGGAAGCAGAAAAAAGACCATTTTAAAAAAGCAATTTGTCCGAACGATGAAGCGCTGGTTGTGCATACTTCCAATTTCAGAAAAGTAAAACGTGTGCCTGATGTCATTAGTATCTTTTTTAATATTCACAAAGAAATTCCTTCAAAGTTGTTGTTGATTGGCGATGGTCCGGAGCGCGCCGGGGCCGAACAGATGTGCCGCGATCTGTGCATCTCCGATGACATCCGGTTTTTAGGAAAACTGGAAGCCGTAGAAGAAGTGCTTTCGGTAGCCGACCTATTTCTGATGCCTTCCGAAAAAGAAAGTTTTGGGTTGGCTGCCCTGGAAGCCATGGCTTGCGAAGTCCCTGTCATTTCAACCAATGCCGGTGGATTGCCCGAACTGATGGAACAGGGTGTTACCGGATTCATGAGCAATGTAGGAGACGTTGAAGACATGTCCCGCAACGCACTTTTTGTGCTCGACAAAAACAACCTGCCGACCTTCAAGAAAAATGCGGTGAAACGGGCCAAGCAATTTGATATTTCTAAGATTTTACCTTTCTACGAGGCCTATTATCAAAAGATCATGGAGAAAACTACCGCCCGGATGACATTCTAATTAATTATTCTCCCAGCAGAATGTGACCGCGCTATAAATTTGTTTCAAAATGCTAAACGGCATGACGGAAGTGATGAAGCAGGCAGAAATTAGACCTAAAAATGACGGAACCAGGAAGCTTTTTGAAAGTCCGATTCTGGAGAAACTCAGCCGCACCCATATCGCTGTCCCGTTAACCGTTTTTGCTTCTTATTCTTCCGCATTACTTTATTGGAGCTTAGCCCACACCGCGCTGTCTGCCGGATTGACTGTAGTGCTTTTCTTTTGCGGCCTATTCTCCTTTACCTGGGTGGAGTATATGCTGCACCGTTATGTGTTTCACATGACCACATTCACCAGAACCCGGGAGAAATTGCAGTACACGCTCCACGGTGTACACCATGAATTCCCAAAAGACAAAACCCGTTTGGCCATGCCACCACTGCTGAGTGTGACAATTTCCACAGTTTTATTGCTGATTTTCCGGGTGATGCTAGGGGATTTTGCTTTTGCCTTTTTACCCGGATTTTTAACGGGTTACTCCTTCTACCTCTCCATTCATTATATGGTACACGCATTCCAGCCCCCTAAGAATTTCTTCAAGGCACTTTGGGTAAACCACAGCATACACCATTATAAAAATGGTGAAGTGGTTTTTGGCGTTTCTTCTCCCTTGTGGGATTACGTGTACCGGACCTGGTCGATAAGGCAATAATTTAGGGCATCTCAAAAACTCCTTGTACCCTCCTCTTCTGAAGACGGGTGACGGGTTGAGGCCATAAAAGGCAGGGTTTTTAGAGATGCCATTTTCGGTGATGATTTGTTATTTCGATGCAACTTTTTGCCAAATGAAATTCTTTGACGAATTAACAAATCAAAAAAGGCATACGTTTTCCCGTAAGCCTTATGTTTTTGATGAATGGGGATAACTAATTAAATCCTTGCCTCCTTTACCACCTTCACCGAAGGGGTCTTGGAATAGGTGGGGCAAGTATAACTAGAGCATGCTGAAACCAGCATTGTTCCAACCAGGACTAACAGCGCAACTGACTTCTTCATGATTTCAATTTTAATTTCCTGTAAAGGTAGACGAAACCGTCCCAACCATATTGTGCTTTAACGACGAAATCATTACACAAGTTCCTTTAAAATTATAAAATTAGATTTCCCAGATAAGAAACGGAATCCCCAAAATATTGGTTTAATTGAAGTATTAATCCCACAAAGGGACATTTCCATGCTCGGCCACCGATTCTCAAAATATACTCCTCCTCCAGAAAGCGAAAAAAGCGATTTTGAACGCCTTCTAAAGGTATTCATGCAACTTTTGCTGATTACAGCTGGAAACGTATCCGAAACGCTGCAATGGCTTACAGAGGTAGACAGACAATACAAGCTTACCAATGATAAATATGGAATCGGGGATTTTATTGAAGACTTGAAGCGAAACGGTTACATCTCCGAAGATGGCCCCAATGGAGATTATAAACTCAACGCCAAAACGGAACAAGGCCTTCGGCAGTCTGCCCTGGAAGAGATTTTTGGTAAACTGAAAAAATCAAAAAGTGGAGAGCACAAAACCTATCACAGTGGACGTGGCGATGAGCCAACCACCGACCGACGTGATTATGAATTCGGGGATACGATGGAGCAAATCTCCATGACGGATTCACTGAAGAACGCTCAGATCAATCACGGCATTGAGGAATTTCTCATGACCGAAGACGATCTGGAGGTCATTGAAAGTGAATTCAAAGCCCAAACCTCAACGGTGTTGATGATCGATATTTCGCATTCGATGATTTTGTACGGAGAGGATAGGATTACCCCGGCGAAAAAAGTGGCGATGGCCCTGGCAGAACTCATCACCAAAAAATATCCCAAAGACACGCTCGACATTCTGGTCTTTGGTGACGACGCCAGGCAAATTGAAATCAAGGACCTTCCTTATCTCCAGGTGGGGCCTTTTCATACCAATACCGTTGCGGGACTTGAATTGGCCATGGATATTTTGCGAAGGAGGAAAAACGCCAACAAGCAAATCTTCATGATCACCGATGGCAAGCCCACGTGCATCAAACAGGGAATTCACTATTACAAAAACAGTTTTGGTCTGGACAGCAAGATTCTGAATCAGACCCTGAATCTCGCAAGTCAACTCAGAAAAATAAAAATTCCCGTCACGACCTTTATGATTGCTACCGATCCATATCTCAAAGCCTTTGTCCGCGACTTCACCAAAGCCAATAACGGCAACGCTTATTACAGCAGCCTGGCAGGACTGGGCAATCTCGTGTTCGAAGATTTTAAGAAGAACAGAAGGAAAAACCTGTAATGGATCGCTGAAAGAAATCGGTGAAGCAAGAATCGAAAATCGCGGTGCAATAATAACTTAATGAACGAACTCTAATTTATGGACTATAAAAAAATTAAAACACTGGGTCATTTAAAATCAGCAGGCTACAAAGCTAAAACCATCAAGGAGGAATTGCGCGCAAACCTGATCGAAAAACTCGGGAAAAAAGAAAATGTCTTTGAAGGAATTTGGGGTTATGAAGAAACGGTGATCCCGGATCTTGAGCGGGCCATTCTTGCTGGCCACGACATCAATTTGCTCGGCTTGCGGGGTCAGGCCAAAACACGTCTCGCCCGGCTGATGGTCAACCTGCTCGACGAATACGTGCCTGTTATTGAAGGCTCTGAACTCAATGACGACCCCCTGAATCCCATTTCAAGATTTGGAAAAGACAAGATCAGCGAATTGGGCGATGACATCACCATTGCCTGGTTAAACAGGGATGATCGTTATACCGAAAAGCTGGCTACTCCGGATGTTTCCATTGCTGACCTGATTGGTGATGTGGACCCGATCAAAGCCGCCTCGTTAAAGCTTCCTTATTCAGATGAGCGCGTAATCCATTTTGGATTAATTCCACGTTCACACCGTTGTATTTTTGTTATCAATGAATTGCCCGACCTGCAGGCGCGAATTCAGGTAGCCTTATTTAATATTTTACAGGAGGGAGACATTCAGATCCGCGGATTCAAACTCCGCTTGCCGCTTGAAATTCAGTTTGTGTTTACCGCGAACCCGGAAGACTATACTAACCGCGGCAGCATCGTCACACCTTTGAAAGACCGGATCGACAGCCAGATTATCACACACTATCCCAAGACGCTGGCGATCGGAAAAAAGATTACGCAACAGGAGGCACGAATCAATGAAGCCCAGCGAAAAGCCGTTACGGCCAATGAGATTGCTAAAGACCTTGTTGAACAAATTGCATTCGAGGCCCGCAAAAGTGAGTATGTAGATCCAAAGAGCGGCGTTTCGGCACGCCTTACGATTTCTGCTTATGAGAATCTCGTGGCTGCAGCAGAAAGGCGAAGCATTATTCAACATGAAAAAAATACCGCCGTCCGCGTGAGTGACTTTATTGGCGTCATTCCTTCCATTACCGGAAAAGTAGAACTGGTGTATGAAGGTGAGCAGGAGGGCCCGGGAATTGTTGCCCAAAACCTGGTTGGCAAAGCGATTCGGACACAATTCATCAATTACTTTCCCGATCCGGATAAATTTCGAAAACAAAAAGAAAAAAGTCCCTACAAAAAAATTACCAATTGGTTTGGTGAAGGCAATACGGTGGACCTGCTTCACGACCAAAGTAATGCGGAGCACGAGGCTGCATTGAAAGGTGTACCTGGTTTATTGGATCTTATCAATGAATTTCATAAAGCGCAGGACATACCGTCAAAACTTTTTCTCATGGAATTTGCACTTCATGGCCTGGCCGAATACAGTTTGCTCAGCAAACACAATTTGAGTTCAGGACTGCGTTTCAAGGACTTATTGAGCAGCATGTTTACGTTGCCCAAACCGGAAGACGATGAAGACATTGAAGACGATGAAGCGCTGGGTGGCCGCAAGAGCAGATAATTAATCTGGGGTTGTAGGCTGAAAGGATCAACCGGATTTATGAAATAATCTACCTGATAAATTTTGTTTTTTCATGGATTTGTAAGAAGGATTAAATCCTGAAAATCCTATTAATTTTATGAATCCTAGTTTGCTTTTATTAGCTTTAACTTGCTAAGATGAATGCGAAGATACGTTTTACACTTACAGGAATTTTCTGAGCCATTGTAAGAAACGTGTCTTCGCAATTTTTTTAAATGGGCTTTGCGGGTGGATATTTTGAGGGATTTTATGTTGATCTATGAGTAAGCAAAAAAAGGAAAAAAAAATCTTTGTTCTCGACACTTCTGTCATCATTTACGAACACAATTCCATCCTCAACTTTGACGAACACGACATCGGCATTCCCATCACGGTGTTGGAGGAACTGGATAATTTCAAAAAAGGAAACGACACTAAGAATTTTGAGGCACGCGAATTTATCCGGTTGATTGACAAGCTGGCCAAGGACCAGATGCTCCATCAGTGGAATCCCATCAACGGAAAGGGAAAAGGGAATTTCAAAGTGGTAATGGATACCGGCGGAAATGGTTCGGTGGATGCCAACAAAGTATTCAACGAGGAAAAGTCCGATCATCGGATCCTTAACTCTGCATTACTTCTTCAAAAAGAGGAGAAAGGCCGCAAGGTTATTCTCGTCTCCAAGGATATCAACTTGCGGTTGAAGGCCAAAGCGCTTGGACTCCAGGCAGAGGATTACACTACTGGAAAAATCCAAAATATCAGTTCTCTTTACACGGGCCGCACGGTTATTGAAAACGCCGACCCGGATTGTATCAATCTTCTCTACGACAAGGGTTACTGCCCTCCGGACGAAGTTTTGGGGAAAGAAAAGCCGATGAAGAACCACTACTACATTGTAAAAAGCGGGAAGAAGTCGGTGTTGGCCTTTTTCAATTCTGCAAATGGCATGGTGGAACAAGTGGAGAAACGAAATGCTTATGGCATCAAACCGCGTAATGCCGAACAGGCTTTCGCAATTCATGCGGTGCTCAAGCCTGAAATAAAACTGGTTTCCATGCAGGGCGTTGCCGGGACAGGTAAAACCTTGATTGCACTGGCAGCAGCATTGGAGCAGAAACGGGAGTACAAACAGATTTATCTGGCGCGGCCGATTGTTCCTTTGAGCAACAAAGACATTGGCTACTTGCCTGGAGATATTAAATCCAAGTTGAATCCTTATATGGAACCGCTTTGGGACAATTTGAAATTTATTCAAAATCAATACAGCGAAAGCGATAAAGAGTATTCGCGGATTACCGAAATGGTGACCAATGAAAAACTCGTTATTACACCCCTGGCATACATACGCGGCCGGAGTCTTTCCAATATTTGCTTTATCGTGGACGAAGCGCAGAACCTCACCCCCCATGAAGTAAAAACGATCATTACACGAGCTGGGGAAAACACCAAAATAATCTTCACGGGGGACATTCATCAGATTGATACGCCTTATCTGGACGCACAATCCAATGGGCTCTCTTACTTGATTGACCGGCTCAAAGACCATGCGCTGTATGCTCATGTAACGCTCGAAAAAGGGGAACGTTCGGAGCTGGCTAACCTGGCCAACGACCTGCTTTGATGGTAAACGGAAGGTTCCTTTACGGTGCAAGTTTTAATGCATTCCAGACCAAATACAGAATCAAAACACGGCCATTTTGCTTCAAAGCCTTCTTTTTCTTTTTGTGACTGGGTACGTTGCCGTTCGATTTCGGATACTTCGTCATGTATTCGCTGAATTTAAGGTAAGACCTTAGCCGCCCGTTTTCGGGGCCATTTTACGGCCTGCTCCGGTTGTGTTTTCTTTGCGCCCGTAATAACAAACAATCAAGGCTATGTTCATGAAGTTGGTGTTTAAGTATTTCTCTGAGAGTAAGAAAGTGGATTACCTCAAAGATCAAGGTATCATGTTGGGCTCACGTCTTAGACAGGGTCGCAAGGTTTACATTTACATGCTAAACGATTTTTTTGTAGAGGTAGTGTATCTTCAAGACAACATCGATCTTTCGCCGGAAAGGTTGGAGACCTTTTCCAATCTCAACAATCTTAACGCGTACCTGGAGAGGGAGTTTCGGACTGCGTTCTAGGAACCGGTATTCAGTGACCAGTGCAATCAGATCAATCAATGTGAATCAGCGGTAAGTAATCAGCGTGCATCAGCGGTTAACGCTTTTACCATGGTTTCACCGATCAGTGCGGGAGATTCCACGACGTAAATGCCGCACTCTCTCAGGATTTTCATTTTAGCCGCAGCCGTATCATCTGCACCTCCAATGATGGCTCCGGCATGGCCCATCCTCCTGCCAGCAGGAGCCGTTTGACCGGCAATAAATCCAACGACCGGTTTCTTATTTCCATTTTCTTTTATCCATCGTGCTGCGACAGGCTCGTAATTTCCACCGATCTCACCAATCATGACAATCCCTTTCGTCTCGGGATCATTCATCAGCAATTCCACTGCTTCTTTTGTGGGTGTCCCAATGATGGGGTCACCTCCAATACCAATGGCCGTGGTGATGCCCAATCCAGCTTTGACAATCTGATCTGCCGCCTCGTAGGTAAGGGTCCCCGATTTGGAAACAATACCAATGGATCCTTTTTTAAAAACAAAACCAGGCATGATGCCTACTTTCGCTTCACCGGGTGTAATGACCCCCGGGCAATTGGGACCTATCAATGTAACTCCCTTCTCAATAATATACTGTTTCGCCAGCATCATATCCCGCACAGGGATGCCTTCGGTTATGGCAACAATAACCTTGATCCCTGCATCCGCAGCCTCCATGATCGAATCCGCAGCGAAAGCAGGCGGAACAAAAATAATTGAAACATCGGCACCGGTTTTTTCCACGGCCTCCTTGACCGTATTGAATACAGGTCTACCCAGATGAATCTGTCCACCTTTGCCGGGTGTTACACCACCGACTACGTTGGTACCATACTCTATCATCTGGCCGGCATGAAAAGAGCCTTCTGAACCGGTGAATCCCTGAACGATGACGCGTGAACTTTTATTAACTAACACACTCATGGTACTTGCAATTAGGTTGGTCTGCAAAATTAGGATAATATAATTGTCAGCCAAACACCTGAAAGTGTGTGCAAAATAAAAGCCCCTCTAGTGGAGGGGCTTTGTTTTCGTTTTTCAGGCTTTATTTAGCCGACTTCATTTTATTTCTGAGTAAGAACTCTTCGTAAGCTTCTTTGTAAGAAGGAACATCGGGTGCCAATTTGATTGCCTTTTCGTAAGCGGTAATCGCATCGATGAAAAGTTTATTCTCTTCATAAAAGCCAGCAAGAATCAATTCATTCAATGCTGTTTCTTCCTTCACATCACCGTTGATCTCGGCTAGCCCTTTCTTTATTTTTTCCTGCTCTTCGGGAGCCAGTTTCTTAATCAAATGTTGTTCTGATTTGCTGTTGGCATCTACTTTGGATTTTACTTCTACCAAAATCGCAGCTTCGTTGGCAAACTTAGGGTCCGACAAATTAATCTCCATGCTGGTTTCGGGTGTTTCTGCCTTCATCAACTCATCTTCCCACATATTCTTCAAGGTTACTACATAAGGTCCGCCCCCTTTTGCTTCCCAGTTAATAATAGCTGTTTTATTGTAAATACTGGAATATTGATTCAATGGTAAAAAAACCTTGATGTCTTCCAGCCCACGGTGAACAGCCCCGGTTGCACTCAATCTGTTTTTCTTTGATTCTGCCGAATTGCTGCTCAGAATGAAATCGGTGTATTTATTCAAAACACTGGTTCCGGTTTTCATTTGAGCTAAAATATCCGATACCTTTTTAGACCCCGCCTCCTTGATCTCGACAGGCTTTCCTGTGGCCGAGACCAATCCTAAATAGCCGTTTTCAGAAATTTTCAATTCATCCGTCGATTTTAGGCTGGCTCCAGTTTTAATGGACTGCCATGTGTCACCACTTTTTACTTCATTGGGTCCCTTATTGGCCAATACCTTGAAGGCATAATCCTGGCCAAAAGTGAATGAACTAATCGCCATAAAGCCAACAACTAGTGAAATTTTGCCTTTTTTCATGTTTTTGTTAAAAGATTTTAGAATATAAAGTTAGTGAAAATCATGCCATTTTTTCAACTATTGGTTAATACCTCTGGCTTAGGTTTGGTAAACCGTTTAATTAGCTCGTTCTGCACACTTTTGAAGATATCATAACAGGGTCCAACCACCGCCGCTACCCCTAAGGTTATCGCCATGTCCAATTTAAAGCTGTATCCTGCATACGTATAAACTACCAGACCAGAGATCAGTAGAATCTGAATTATCTGAATTATGACCGATAATGCATCATACCAGGCGGGAAGCTTTGTGTCGATCTTAATAAAAAGCAATACGGTGAAGTAACACACAAGAAAAGCAATGGTATTCTTTTGCCAATCGGTCAATTCATTGACAAAATCTTCGTTGAGAATCATCGCAACGATATTAGCGTGAACGACCACACCAAACATGTCTGGATTGGCCCTACCGGCCACTTTTTTGTTCAGCGGAGTAAAGTATTTATCGATCCAGGTTGCGTCCCCAAAATATTCTCCTAAAAATCCCATAATTATAATATTGTCTTTAAACATTTCAGGCAGCACTTCACCATTCATAATCTGATTGGCATCAACCGCATAAAACATAATAGGGTATTTCGTCGCCGACGTAGATTTGTTTTTAAGATTTTTCAATCGAATGTCCTGAATCTCCACATTCCCGCGATAATTGATCACTTCCTCTTCCTTGTTTCTCGCCAGAAATTTTTTAGTCTTCACGGAATCAAACAGCATACACATCTGAACAGCAAATGCATATTCATCTCTTCCTTTGACATTATATCTTGGAATAAAAGACCGGCATAGTTTTACATCTTCCTGATAAATCGCCCCAGTAACCAGGTTGGCGTAGGCATTCCTGGCATGGTGGCTGAAAATCGTATCCGCATACTCAATTGAATCATAAACATCAATAGCATCGACGTTGGATGCCGAGTCAGACTGAAGCAACTTGTCAACCAGCACTACATTACCGGCTTGCGCAATCGCATCAGCAAGCAATAAATTACCCAACGGATCCAATAACTGAGGGCAGTTTATGGTGTCCCGAAGTCCACCCTCGCAATTATAAAAACCATCAATACCAATTACGCGGGGTTTGTATTGACTGACTACACGGATTTGATCCGCAACTTCCCTCCTTGACAAATTTCCAAAATTCACAAGAACTATTCGTTCATCAACCGATGGATCCGGCCGTAAATTTGAAAATGCGTAATCGGTTAGTTCAAAATCAGACAATGCCTGAGATATGGGATCGAATGCACTGAATAATTTAAAGTCCGTTATGTTGCTAACGCCCACTAGAGTCAGAAAAACAAATACAGTGATGGCAAGTGCTTGAAGCCAAATATTTTTCATAGAAGAAGCGATTACATTCCCTAAATTTAGAAATTTGGTGCAATAGTCCTAATGGCTCCTAAAAGACCAATGTCGAAAATCTTGTCCCTAAAGGAATATGAAAATGGCATTCTGCGCGGCAACCGCGTTGCATTAGGCCAGGCAATAACCTTAATTGAAAGCAGCCGTCCCCAGGACCGCATCAAAGCAGAAAACCTGATCGGAAAATTGGCAGGCAAAACTAGTCAGTCCATTCGCATCGGCATCACTGGTGTACCGGGCGTGGGGAAAAGTACATTCATTGAAGTCTTTGGGAAATACCTCACATCGATGAATAAAAAGGTAGCCGTCCTCGCCGTTGATCCAAGCAGCCAGAAAACGAAGGGAAGCATCCTCGGAGATAAAACACGGATGGAAGAATTATCAAAGGATGAACGTGCATTCATCCGTCCTACCTCCACCGGAAGTGCACTCGGCGGTGTGGCCAATGCAACGAGACAAACTATCTTACTCTGCGAAGCGGCAGGATACGATGTAATCCTTGTCGAGACCGTGGGCGTGGGACAATCCGAAGTGGCAGTACGCGGAATGGTGGACTTTTTTCTTTTGCTCATGCTCACCGGTGCAGGCGACGAATTGCAAGGCATCAAAAAAGGAATCATGGAAATGGCCGATGGAATGGTCATCACCAAAGCCGATGGAGAAAATATCAAAAAAGCAAAACTGGCCCAGGCAGAATTTCAACATGCGCTCCACTGGTTTCAGACACCGGAATCCGGCTGGACACCCAAAGTGCTGACCGCCTCCGCTTTTGCCAAAACGGGGATTAAAGAAATCTGGGAATTAATCGGGTCCTTTGAACAACTTGTTCGATCAAACGGATTTTTGCAACAACAGCGTAACCGGCAAAGAGTGGACTGGTTTCACCAAAGTCTGGATGCATTGATCAAAGAGCAAATCACAAAACGATCTAAAACTTCATTGATTTCGCTGGAGAAAAAAATTCTGGCCAATCAACTCTCGCCTACCCAGGCAGCACGCGAATTCTTCAAAAAAATAAGATAAGAATTGAACTAATCTCCGGAGAGGCGACCAGGATTTTTATCCGTCTCATCTTCTTTGTTATATCCATACGGGCAATGCCGGCATCCGCTCTGACAGCATGCTCCCCGCTTGAGAAGAAACTTCGCGGTGAAGACCATCAACCCATTCTCCCAATAGAAATCAGGCCCGTCATCACTTTGCTCTTTGTCTGATTCCATTTTCACATCATCTAAACACAAACCCATTGGGTCCACGGCCCGCCGTAAAATTATCGATTGCCGTGCCATCGCTGTTATAGCGGTAAACGATCCCGCTGCTGACAAAAGCTTTCGAGTCCCCGACATAAAGGATATCCGTTAAGGGATCGACACCGATCCCATAGAAATCGACCGCGGTTGGCTCGGCAATAAAACCTGTTCCAGGAAAAGAAGTATCCGTAATGTTGACCCGGTAAATATTCTTTGAATCAAAAAAATAAAACTTGTCCCTGGTTTTGTTGATCGCCAGTTTTGGCACAAGATTTCTGGAAAGGGGGATTGATTTGTCCGATCCATCACCCGAAGAATTAATTCTGTAAAGGGCTCCATCGTTTAGCGGGTTAAACTGCGCATCATAGCCCCCCCCGCAAATGACCCAAATCCTATTGTCTTTGTCCAACGCAAATGCTCCCGGCGCAGATCCCACAATAAATTGATGTACGACCGTATTTTGCAATGGATCAATTACTGAAATGGTATTGGAAAAATTGTTGGACACATACAATTTCCCATTGGTTGCAATGATATCCTCTGCTCCAAAATCAGTTGCAATCGTGGTTTCCACTTTCTTACTTTCCAGATTGATCACAGCCACCCTTCCCGTATCGGAAAAGTTAATCCATTCCGTAAGGTATCCCTTGCCGTTCAATGTGGTAAAGTATCGTGGCAAGGACAGCCCTGTGATGGTGTATTGCGACACCATGGTATTGGCATCGGTCACCACCATTTTATTGCTGTTGTTCACAACAATAAAAGCAAGATTACTTTCAACACGCACAGATTGCACAACATCACCCAGTGCTAATCCCTTGTTTTTTAAACCGAAAATATTCTGCTGGACTACTCGCGTAGTGGTGTTGTAAAAAGAGAGCGAGCCATCCGAGTTACCGAAATTTCCCTCGTTGACTACCAACACACCCGTCGAAAATTCGCCTTTGGGTGTTGGCTCATCCTTTTTACAAGCGGCCAGCGTCAGCAACAAGACAGAGATGAGTAAGCTAATACCGTTTTTTATTTTCATGGTCTTGGTTTGTTTTTAAGATGGATGGTAAGATGAACGGCATAATTCCTTCCCGGCATGGCGTTGCTTTTTACATTTTCATAATAGGTGTTGCAAATATTATTGACTTCTGTACGCACCTGAAAAGTAAAGGCATTGAATTCCAGACTTCGCGCAATCGCTATATCCAATAAGGCGTAGGCAACAAGCGATTCATTCACTTCATTGTCAAACGTGATGTAGCGCAGGCTGGCGTAGTTGAGTCGCACCTGTCCCAACCAGTTTTTATTCCGGACTTTAAAAAATCCATTTGCGATGTGCACGGGAACATAGGGTAGTTGCTTGCCGACGGATGACTGATCGAATTCATTCAGCCCATACTGGTTGATGGATCGGGTATATCCATAGTTAACCCCAACTTGTATGGGAAATGTTGTGTTGGTCCATGCATACCTGGCCGATGCTTCGATTCCGTAGGCATTCACTTTTTGCAGATTGGAGGGCGACCAGATTCCATTGTTGCCCGGCAACCAGATGATCCATTGGTTTGTCCAGGTTTCGAAAGCAGTGATGTCGAGTTTTATTTCCTGCCTTGCTTTGGAGTGTGACCAGGCAAATCCGGTTTCCACATGCAGGGCATCCTCAGGTTTCAGATTGGGATTACCACCTGGAATCCAGTATCGATCGTTGAGTGTGGGCACCCGGTAACCGCGCGATGCCTGAGATTTGAATGTCAATTTATGCTGCGCGTTGTTTATGATCTTTACTTCCGACCCGATCGAGGGCGCAAAAGGAGCATAACGGTGGGCGTAAATTGATTGACGCAGATTAATGCTTACATCCCAAAATAAATTAACCCTGTGACGAAAAGAAAAAAAACCGTCATATCGTTCTTCGCTGATGGTTCCAGGATAATTGACGGCCCTGGCAAAATACTTTGCGGCATTTACACCATACCGCAAATTGCTTTTCGAGCCTATCGGAAGATCCACATTGACCAGAAAATTGATTTGATCAGTGCGCGTGATACTGTTCACATTATAAACCTCATTGTTAACAATATAACCGGCCGTCGCATGCAATCTGCCTACACCTGAATCATTTTGATAGGAGAGTGACAACCGCGTGTTTTCATCTTTTAACGTTCCGGCCGACTGGTCATTGGTGACCGTGGGCTGAATATTCCTGAAGTTGTAGGTGTACATTCCTTCAAAGGAAAGATGTTGCTTTGGTGAAATCCGGAAATGTACTTGCTGATCCAATCCATAGTTGGTTACGGAAGCATCATTTTGTCTTTTGGTATAACCTACAGCCGGTGCGTCATATGGAAAATTGTTCCTGATAAAAGAAGAGAAGACTTTTGTCCGGAATTCAAACTTATCATTTCCCCAAACCGCTTTGGCTCCTGAGAAATTACGGCCAAAGCTCCCAATCTGCTGATGATATTGCAATCTCATCCCCTTTTCAAAACGCGGAGCGGCCTGCGCCAGTATCACACTTCCACCCAGCGCATCACTGCCATACATGGAACTCGCTGTTCCATATTGCACGGCGATGTCCTCCATCAGAAAAGTGGGAAGCAAAGAGAAGTCGGTCTGACCGAGCGAGGGTGAATTGATATTGATACCATTCCACAATACTGCGGTGTGCGATGCCGAAGTCCCGCGAAAGGCAATGGTCGCCAGCTGGCTGTTGCCATAGGTTTTGAAATAGGCGGTTGTTTCGTCAGCAAGGGCTTTGTACAACAAAGGGCTTTCACCGGTGTTTTGAATCTGATCCACTTTAGTCCCCGAGGAATAGCGTGACAATGGCATACCATAAACTTCTACTTCTTTTAGCAGAATCGTGTCCTTACGTTGTGCGCTCGCATGAGAAGCCATGGCGACGGTCATTATGAATAAGACAACATACTTGTCCATGCTTGAGTTAAATCAGTTATCCAATTCAATTCAAAGCCTGAGAATTAAAAGTGATTTGCAGCGGAATGTTATACTGTATCAGCTACATCTCAGCTTTTCACCCGAAAGCTCTGATATTTTGTGAATTGAAGGCAGGTCTCCTGGCTTTCCACATTACTGACGCCTTCCCATCGCTCGCCCCCTGCCCACTCTATAATTAGAGAAGGGAAGTGGTGCAATTCATTGACAGTGGCTAAAGAGTGTCAGTAACTTTATTTGCAATACCCAAAAGAGTAAAACAAATGTGGATCACAGTTGCGGGGACAGCTCCGGATTATCAAACCGGTATTCCCTTTTAATCCCACAATACCGATATGATCGGGCGTGCGGGAACCAAACAATCCGGTGTAAAGATAATTAATATCCGGCTATAATCTTCCTTAGATATATTAATGGGCGTCTCTAAAAACTCCTTGTACCCTTCTCTTCTGGAGAAGGGTGACGGGTTGAGGCTAAAAAACGGCAGGGTTTTTAGAGATGCCCTTAAGGAATTAGTAGATCGGTGATCGCCATAGTGGGTATGGCGTGTCGATAGGTTCTTTCTTACCTTTAATAAAATGTGGACCTGCCCTCTCTGTGGACAACAATTTGTCAAGACTAATCAGCTGCACTCCTGTGGTGATAAGGAATTGGAGGACTTCCTCAACGGCAAATCGGAGATAACGCTTTCACTCTTTTGGCATTTTGTTTCATGTTACCGTCAGCTTGGACCGGTGACCATTCACCCAACCAAATCCATGATTGCCATTGCCACGACGAGACCCATGGTTTATATCATCCGATTGGGTAAGAATTTTATTGATATCGTTTTCCCCTTCGACAAACCCCACAACGATAATTTATGCTTTCACAAAATCGTACAGGTTCCCGGAAGCCAGCAGTACAACCACCACTTCCGGATGTTGAGTAAAGTGGATATAAACAAAGAAGTAAAGCGTTTTATGAAACTGGCGTATGATTCGTCGGAAGTTTAGAATCCAGAATTTCTAATCCGTATCCTCACCCTACCCCAAGTCAACTTTCGTTCAATGGGCATGAATGTTTTTGTCTCATAACTCGCCACGCCCTCGACCCAATGCCCCTCGGGACAGCCAGGCTTAATTTTGATTACCGAGCTTAATGTGTAGCCGTCCGGCCACTTCGCCGGCAGCACTTCATCCACCAGTCTTTCTTTTGTTTGCTCAACCCATGGATCATCCGTGTAGACCCTGAGCCGGTGACCATTGCTGTACAGCATGATACTCTCTCCTGCCCCGGCTACCCCGTCGGCATTTCCGCTCCCATAAACAGCAGCACTGTCAAACGCCGGGCGACCATCATCGATGGTCAACGATTCAAAAACCGGAACATCAAAAAGAACCGGCACGATCAACTCGTCAACCCATTCCTTACCATCCAGACCCATACCTATTTTAAATTTAACCGCTGACGGCTCCCCATGAAGTGGTGGTTTTTTAGAGCAGAATACCCTAAACGAAGGTGTTAAGAGAAAGCGCTCACCCGGGGCCACGTTAACAAAAACAAATTTATCTGAAACGGTAACTGAGCTGTCCAGCGGCATAAGCGCAACACTTATTTTTTGCCAAGAACTCGTTTCTCCTCCACGATTGAATATCGTTACCGAAACTTTATTTTCAATGCCCTCCCGGAGGTATCGCTGATTTTCTCCAATAGAATAGTCCACTCCAACCAGATCAACACCATCATCCTCTTTATAAATACCCAGCTCATAACCCATTGCATTGCTCGTAAAATGCAAGCGCCCTGCAGCATCACTTTTCATGGCTTCTTTCACCATCTGCTTATTGGTTTTTATGTATTTCACAATATTATACAACGTGGTCGGTTGGTAAACTGCTGCCGTCGTCACGGCCATATCACATGTGATTAATGGCGGGCCGTCGGGCAACCATTGGAGTGAGGATATTCCAAAGCCATTCCGGGTTACTCCATTTAAATATATAAATCCCGGCTCCTTTTTGTTCGATTTTACCTGGTAATCCCAAACCTGAAATTCCGGATAGAGATCATAGTGCCACCACTTGACGGGTTTTGGAAGCGGGTCACGAAAGGCAGTGGCTACAAAATTCATTGCCTTTTCAAAAACTTCTGTCTTGCCCGGAAGATCAATCATATGACCACCCTCGAACTGCCAATACTCATAGTGAAGTCCACCTTCCCAAATCGCCCCCTTATGCACTTCGGTATTGAGGTAAGTAAGCTCATCCTTCGTGCTATTGTGAAGTCGCAATTTCACATCTCGTAAATTCTTAAAGGTGTACCGGACCGGGTAAAGCGTATGGTTTTTCGGATAGCCAACAAAAAATTCCGGACTTCCGGTCATAAATACTGCAGCCCCGATTTTGTCCGGATAGGCACCAGCCAGAAAATACGACATGAATCCACCCATGCTAAAACCAATTATTCCGCGATGATCTCTATCATTTTGCGTCCTGTAGATAGAGTCAATGTGCGACACCAGCTCGACGAAGTAGTCTTTCATCTGAACATCAAATCGGATATCATCATGGTAGCCTATGTTATAGGGCCTTCGTTCCGATTCCGTTATGTTTCCATCCCACATGACCAGCAAGACATGGTATTGGTTGACCAACGCCTTTATTTTTTCATATTCCAACTTGGCATTATCGTCCCGGTCATGCCTTCCACCCCATCCGTGAAAGAAATAGATGACCGGGTAGCGGTCTTTATTTTGGTCATAATCATCGGGCCGGTATAAACGGTAATGTTTTTCTCTGCCAAAAATCCTGCTGAAATGGGAAACGTCTTCATAGGGTGGTGAGG
>JAYVXP010000309.1:0-2893 GCA_043785125.1 Bacteroidia bacterium | reverse complement strand
AATGCTGCTTTGATAGCGCGCGTATTCCATAGTCGGACAAAAACTCCTGATCGTCCAGCATCCGCTTCAACAGGCGCTTCATTCTGTGTCCGCGCAATAGCGACAACAAATGCCTTTCATTCTTGCCTTTTTCTCCCCACCGCGAAATCAGGGTTGCCAAATCAGGCCGGTTATTTAAGAACCACTCAAGCCTCGTTCTGAATTCCGGCATCGAATTAAATATTTCCTCATCCAGAACTTCTACGGCAAACAGGGGGATGAGTCCTACCATGGACCGGACTTTCATACTCACCCGGTTGTTGTCGGGAGTATGAAGCACGTCATAAAAGAATTCATCTTCTTCGTCCCACAAACTAATTCCTTCCTTGTCCAGGTTGCCGACATTGGCGATTGCACCGGCGATGTAGAGAAAGTGCTCAAAAAACTTCGTGGCCAAACTCTGGTACGTTGGATTTTCTTTTGCCAACTCCAGCGACATGCGCAACATATTCAGCGTGAACATTGCCATCCAGCTTGTGCCGTCGGTCTGTTCAATGTATCCGCCAGTGGGCAGTTGCGCGCTGCGGTCAAACACGCCTATGTTATCCATTCCCAGAAATCCCCCCTGAAAAATATTGTGCCCGTTGTAGTCTTTCTTATTTACCCACCACGTGAAATTGAGCAGGAGTTTATGAAATACTTCTTCCAGAAATTTGCGGTCTCCTTTTCCATCCTGCAGCTTTTGGTCAATCTTATACACCCGCCAGGTAGCCCAGCCATGAAGGGGGGGATTGACATCTTCGAAGGACCATTCGTAAGCGGGGAGTTGTCCGTTGGGGTGCATGTACCATTCTTTGGTGAGGATGACCAATTGCTTCTTTGCAAATTCCGGATCGACCATGGCAATTGGAATGGTATGAAAGGCGAGGTCCCAAGCGGCATACCATGGATATTCCCACTTGTCGGGCATGGAGATAATGTTGGCATTATTAAGGTGCGTCCATTCATGATTGCGACCTTGCTTTCGTTCCTGCGGTGGGCTGGGCTGGGCCGGATCTCCCTTTAGCCATTGTTGAATATTATAGTAATAGAATTGCTTGCTCCACAGCAAACCGGATATGGCCTGCCGCTGAATATTGCACTTGTCTTCATCACCAATTCCATTTTGCAGGACTCCAAAAAATTCGTTGGCCTCTGCAAATCGCTGGTCGAATTTAGCATTGAAGTCGTCAAAGGGTTTGGTTTGAAATTGAGACTGCAGTTTCAAGCGAATCGTTTTCGATTTACCTCCCGGAATTTTGAGGTCGTAGTTGAGGGCGGCTTTTGTGCCCTTGGCAATCTTGTTGAGAGCCCATCGATCTTCGCTGACAATAAAATCATTTATGCCATCCTTGAATGATCCCGGTTTGTGGGCATCATAAAGTTTCTGGGTATTGGTTTCATTTTCGCAGAACAAGGCTTCTGCTTTACCTTCATAGAATAGATAATAGTTGCCCAGGTCCCTGTGTTGGATATTCAAAACCCCTTTATCATCCAGGTAAATTTCAGGTTTGTAGTCATCGTAGCCCCAGGCCCAGGTGTTACGAAACCAAAAATGGGGCAAGACATTCAATGAGGCCGATTCTACTCCACGATTGTAAATGGTGATTTTGATCAGCAGGTCGTTGTCATCCTCTTTGGCATACTCAATAAAGACATCAAAGTATTTATTTTCGTCAAATATGCCGGTGTCGATCAGTTCAAACTCCGGATCGTGTTTTCCTCTTTTCCTGTTCTCTTCAACCAGCCGCGCATAGGGAAACTCATTTTGAGGATACTTGTAGAGCATCTTCATGTAGGAATGCGTCGGCGTGCTGTCGAGATAATAATAGTGTTCCTTGCAATCTTCGCCGTGATTGCCTTCCTGGTTGGTTAAACCAAATATTCGTTCTTTAATAATCGGGTCTTTCTTGTTCCACAAACCCAGCGAGAAGCAAAGCAATTGACTATCGTCGCAAACGCCGCCGATTCCTTCTTCACCCCAGCGATAGGCTTTACTCCGGGCAGCATCATGCGAGATAAACGTCCAGGCATCTCCATTCGCACTATAGTCTTCCCGCACCGTTCCCCATTGCCGCTCTGTCAGGTAAGGGCCGAATCTGCGCCAATTCTTTTTCTTGTCACGGTCCTCTATAAGCCTTTGTTTTTCTGCGGTCATGGATCAGGATTTAGAGGATTTAAGAATTAGCGGGTAACGGGATACATAATTAAATTAAGGGCATTTTTAAAAACCCTGCCTTTTATGGCCTCAACCCGTCACCCTTCTCCAGAAGAAGAAGAGTACAAGGAGTTTTTAGAGACCCCTTAATCCTATAAGCCTAAATCCTGATCAAAAGGTAAGGGAATAAAAAGAAAAACCCTCTGGCGATGAGTGTTAAAGAATTGAAGTTAAGGTTAGCCTTTGCGGAATGCCTGGTTAATTGCAGTCACCATCAGGTGTACAAGTTTGCCCCTCGCTCAGGATAATCTGTTTTGGTGCCCTTCCTTTGTTCCATTCCGAAAACGATTTTTCCAGGACCTCTGAAAAGACCTCGCTCGATTGTGCTCCGGATACACCATATTTTTCATTCATAACAAAGAATGGAACGCCCCGCGCACCGTATCGTTGTGCCTGGTAGACGTCTTGCTCAACCTCTTCAGCAAAGCGGTTACCCGCCAACATATCGGTCACTTCAGATTTGTCCAGCCCCAGATCGGCGGCCAATGAGGCAAGGGTATCATGATCGGCAATATTTTTCCCCTCCGTAAAATAAGCCCGGAACAAGCCTTCTTCTGCGGCATCTCCTTTGCCGTGCTTTTTGGCCAGTTGGACAAGCCGGTGGGCGTCAAATGAGTTGGCGACGATTGCCTTATCAAAATCGTATTCCAAACCCAC
>JAYVXP010000308.1:0-2895 GCA_043785125.1 Bacteroidia bacterium | reverse complement strand
GCAAACCGCGTCATTAACATATCAATGGGAGTATTCTTTAGTGCCATTATGGTTTTGATAGCAGCTACGTCAATTGACGAATGGCTGATTTTTTCTATCTTCTTAAGTGTTGTTGAAATTGTAATCACAGGCTTAATTGTATGGTATGCGTGGAGGTGGCCCAAACAAGAACATCATCCTCAATAGGAATCTGCTTAGTGGAGTGTAACTGGGCAGAATAGTAATAACCACATGAGACAAATGAGAAGACTCGGACGAAGTGAGGAGAAGGGGGGAAGTATAAAAATGTAGTTTTATCCTTCATATAACGTCCGGTGTCGTGGGGAAGAACGCGGCTTCGAAAGCGCAGCACTAAATAAACACTCACGTTGGTGGCAATGCGACCAGACAAAGTATATTGCCAACGGAGGAAATTCGAATTAAGGAACATTCTCATTTTTCTAAAAAATATTTTATGACAACTTCCATGCTTCGGTTTATGAATGTCATTTTAGCTTCATTGCTTGCCGGTGTAAGTCTTGGGATATGGATTGGGTTTAATCCCTTGCATTTATCCCAACTAACTTACTTAGAGCAACAACAGAATACTGTTCGGTCATTGAAAGTTTTGATGATTTCGCTTGTGATTCTTGCTACTTTAATAACTATCATCTCAGCCTTTCTTCAGAGAAAGAACAAGACTGTTTTCCTTTCCCTAATTATTGCCGCACTCAGTTTTGTATTTGCATTATAATTACAAAATATGGCAATCTGCCAATAGACAATGTTGTAATGACGTGGACGGCAGATTCTATGCCGACAAATTGGATGGAGTTTCGCGACAATTGGTGGTCATTTCATATTATGAGAACCATTGCTGAATTAGTTGCTCTAATCCTTGTCACATGGTCAAGTATCCGAAAAGGAATTAACGGTGGACAAAATTCAGGGTAGCAATTGAAGTGTGAGTAAGGCCGAACAGCCACCGTCTGGCCCTGTAGGGCTCGCCCGGACAAAGTCCAGGGACAGCGGAAGAGAAGAAGAGAAGACTGTGAGCGGGCCACAGGAAACCTGCATCGATCTTCACATTTTCTGGCCCGCATTCACGCACGTGAAGCATAACAAGAACCCGTGTGAACCCAAAGACAAGTGATCGAAGCCTGACACTTTTCCACACACGTTTTACTTTTGAGATTTTCCAGGTTTCATTCTGTTGGATTAGTTTTGGAATAGTTTCAGCAAATCACTGTTTCTTGAATAACATCAGGTAATCCGTACCTATTTACTCATCGCCTTGCTCGAGTAAATGTTAGCTTTCATTTTCAGCATTACTGTGAAACGCTAGGGGCTGAATTGATCTTTGGAAATAGAATGGCGATCACCACTATACCCGCTAAAAAATTGGTAAATTCGTTTATGAAGATCACCTCAGCTCGTAAAAGGCGGTAGACTCGATGAGGTTGGGTTTGTTGGATCGCAGCCCTGCCAGCATAAATTTTCGGGGGAGCTTACACAATCCGGCAACTTGATCCAAGCAGAATCAAAAAAGATGAGACCGACCGGTTTCCGGGTAATATCAAAGTCGGAGAAGAAGTAGAGTTTGTCTGGTTACTGCCAACTTCCGATCCAATGGTCCATGAATTATGACCTCATGTTGATTGTCAGGTTTTCCTTCGCTGCAATGTGAGGACCAGTAGTTGACATTCATCAAATTTACCGGAGTCAGAAAGACCCAAGACAACTGCATTACAGCATACTTGGACTAGAATAGGGCCGAGTGAATAAGAACAAGAAGATTGAAGTTCAGGGAACTGAAATCCTGATATATCAGGAGAATTCAGAGGATTTTATTAGCCTTACCGACATTGCCCGTTACCGCGATAATGAAAGGAGCGATTATATCCTGCAGAACTGGATGCGGAATCGTAGTACTATCGAATTTATGGGCCTTTGGGAGAAGTTTAACAATCCTTCTTTTAATTCCATCGAATTCGATGGAATTAAAAATTTGGCGGGGTCAAACAGTTTTTCACTAACACCAAAACGATGGATTGAGGCTACGTATGCCATTGGCATTGTTTCAAGAACTGGCCGATATGGAGGCACTTTTGCACACAGAGACATTGCTTTTGAATTTGCCTCTTGGATAAGTGCGGAATTCAAGTTTTACCTCATTAAAGAATTCCAACGACTTAAAGCAGATGAAAGCAACCGCCTGAACCTGGAATGGAACCTGCAACGCACACTTGCTAAAGTAAACTACCACATACATACCGATGCCATTAAAGTAAACCTGATACCGAAAGAGCTCAGTAAAAAAGAAGCCTCACGATTGTATGCTAGCGAAGCCGATATTCTCAACATGGCCTTGTTTGGAAAAACCGCAGCCGACTGGAGAAAGGAAGACCTGAAAGCCGAAGGCAACCTACGCGACTATGCCACTATTGAGCAACTCGTAGTACTCACCAACTTGGAAAGCTTAAATGCCGTGTTCATAGAGCAGGGGCATAACCAGGGCGATCGCCTTTTGCAACTCAATAAAATAGCCATCCAACAACTCACTATCTTGTTGAAAAGCTCGGCCATTAAAAAATTGAAATAACAATCTGGCGCAAGTGTTCCGTAGGAACACTTGTGACTTTCATCCCGACAGTCTTTAGACTGCCGAAGAATTACATTATCATAACATCCAACAATATCCCAGGCCTGCCAGCATAATTTAGTGGGCTACTATAAATATCCTCTTCAGGTCTGAGGGTTCGCTGGAAGGGTTTCTATCAACTATACTCTATATAGTTTGATTTCATCTGGAAAACAGGATTTATTGAGTTCACCGTATGTCATACTTTTCGTTATTGACCTACTTTACTTAAGCCCTGGCATGGACTCCACTTTAACAAATGACTTAATCGCCTC
>JAYVXP010000307.1:0-2895 GCA_043785125.1 Bacteroidia bacterium | reverse complement strand
GCGAAAGAGGCGGAGGGCCGGTTTGACAAACTTTTATTTGAAGACAAAACCAACGGCCAGCGCCTACTCAATTACATCGAATTCTATTGGCAATTTCCCGATAGTCCGTATAGACCCCTTGCAGAGAAAAATATTTTTGAATTATCTACAGCCTCCGGTTCTGTCGAATCTTTTTGGTGGTTTGTTGAAAACTACCCCAGGAGTAAATGGACCCGGACCTCTAAAAACATTCTATACAAACTTCAGTCGGCTGATGAGGAAAATGTATTTGACGCCGCATGGATGACCGATTCGTTGAAGCAAGTGGACCACTTAAACAAGTCGTATTGGGTCCCGGTCTACAAATCGAAACTTTATGGTTTTATGGATGAACAGGGTACGGAAGTAGTCGCCCCGACATTTGAAAACATCCAGGAGGAATACCGGTGCGGCGACGTGCGCGATCGCCTGCTGGCAACTTCGCATGGATTAGTGGCACGTAATGGTGCCATTCTTTGGAAAGGAGTCGTCCTGGGAGTAAAAGAAATCGGCAGTGGCTATATCGTGTTGTCCACCGATTCAGGAAGTTATGTCCTCCATGAATCGGGCTTTAAAATTGAAAAGAACACTATCGATGATGCGCAAGTCATCGCCAACAACTTTATCGGTGTCCGCAAAGATAAGAAGTGGGCTGTGCGTAGCCTTGCGGGTAGAGCAATTCTACCTTTTTCGTTTGATGAGATTACAGCGTTTGATTCATTGATCGTGTTGAACAAGGGTGGAAAAAAAGTACTCACGACGCCCGCCAGGCTTGGCCAGTTTGCCAACCAGGGTGAATTCAAGGAAGATTTTGTTTTTGATGATGTACGCAGGTGGGACCATCAACATTACTGGGTCCGAAATGGAAATTTGGAAGGCGTCATGGATGCGCGTTTGAATTATGTCATCCCGCTCGATCGCCAGGTACTTCGCAAGACGTCGTTTGGATTCCTGCGCGGGAAAGATGATAAGCTTTTTATTAAAGGTATTCCGCAACTGGAAGCAACCGCCTACACAATGGTGAATGAGCAGGCGGGCTGGGTACACCTGCAAACAAGTGATGGTGGGCAACTGCTATACGACATGGGTCTTGACCGGCTGCTCAAAGGTGACACGGTGTGGTTTCAGGGTCAGTTGGCCTTTCTCCGGTCACGTGATTCAGTCAATGTATTTCTTCCTTCCGGACAAAAACTTTCTTTTTCAAACAGCGCTTCTTTTCAATTCAAGGAATACAGGGATTCTGTCGCCTGGCTGGTGCTCGACGAAAAGAAAATGAAAACTGTATTTGACACAGCTTCCGGCGCAAAACTTTTTGCAATGGAAGTTGATCAGCTGGAGGCCATAACACCCACCATTTTTTTGGTATCCCGCATGAATAAAAAGGGATTAATAGCAGAGGATGGTAAGGTGCTGGTATCCGTAGAGTATGATGCCATCGTAGCGGCGGAGAATAATTCGTTTTCTCTTTTGAAGGATAAAAAATTTGGATGGTATGATGGCACAACCAAATTATTGATCAAGCCTTTGTTTGAACGAAATTTAAAACCGTACAGTAACCGTGTACGCCTGGCATTTAAGGAAAATGGGTACGGGTTCATTCTACCGAACGGAAAACCCCTGGGAGCATTTGAATGGGAAGAGATTCAATATTGGAACGATTCCACAGCCTGGGTCAAAAAGAATTTTCAATGGATCCTGTATGACATTTATTCGCAGAAAGTGAAGCTCGGCCAGGTCCGGGATTTTAGCGTCGTTCGTGATTCACCCACGGAAAAGATTTACATTCTTCACCGGGAAAATGCATTTGGGGTGATCAGCAACCGCAGGGGCATTATTGTCCCCGTGCAATACAGTGACGTAGTCAATCTTGGCAGCAAGGAAGTTCCGTTGTATTTTACGGAGCGTCACATTGAGGAGGCAGGCATTTCAGTTGTAGTATATTATGACAGCCGCGGCAAAATTATCCGCAAGCAGGCTCTGGAGGCGGATGAGTTTGAGAAAATCTATTGTGGCAATTAGCTGACAAATATTTAATCCACCGTTCATCGTGAATTCTACTGACATTATTATTGAATCGTTTATATTCGCAGTTAACTAATACTTTATGAAGCGCTTACTTTTTATACTCTCATGGATCGTCACTTTTGCGGCACACGCGCAGGATAAACCTAAACTTGTGGTAGGCATCGTCGTGGACCAGATGCGGCAGGAATACCTCTACCGTTTTGAGAAAAAATTTGGTACGGGAGGATTCAGGAGGCTGATATCTGATGGGTTCATGTTAAAAAATGCACACTATAATTATATACCCACGTATACGGGGCCTGGTCATGCTTCTATTTATACCGGCACCACGCCGGCGATCCATGGTATTATCGGAAATGACTGGTATGATAAGGTTGGAAGGAAAGATGTGAACTGTGTGGGAGATGAGCGCCAGAAGCCGGTAGGCAATGATAAGGGCAATGGTGATGTTTCTCCCTGGAGGCTGCTATCGTCTACGATCACGGATGAACTCAAACTTGCCACTCAAAAACGTGCAAAAGTAATCGGCCTATCGATGAAAGATCGTGGAGCGGTGCTTCCGGCAGGTCATCTGGCAGACGGTGCCTATTGGTTTGATGGGCTGAGTGGAAAATTTATCAGCAGCACCTATTATAAACCCGGGCTTCCCGTGTGGCTAGACAAGTTCAACGCACTGAACCTCGCCGATCAATATCTCAATAAAGAATGGAAAACCCTTTTGCCAATCGAACAATATACAGAAAGCGGTCCGGATGATAGTCCGTATGAAACAAAGCTGAAGAAGGATGATCGTCCTGTGTTTCCCTATAAACTGAAAGAGCTGAGAACGCAATACCCGAATTTTGATTTGAT
>JAYVXP010000306.1:0-9449 GCA_043785125.1 Bacteroidia bacterium | reverse complement strand
GATCCGGAGAGCGGCGTACTTTATGTAAACAGCTCGGAATTGCCCTGGGCTTTAACCATGATCGACATTCCGCGGAATGAAGACAAGTCGGTAAAGGGGATTGGCAAATCCTTGTACTCCAAATATTGCATCACCTGTCATGGGCCTGAATTAAAAGGAAACGATACTTCCTTTCCTTCCCTTATCGACATTCAAAAGAAATATTCGTCACAACACGTTAAGAACATTCTGGAAAAAGGAAAAAACAGGATGCCTTCCTTCGCGCAATTGAACGAGAATGAGAAACAGGCCTTGCTCACCTTCCTGTTTAATCTTCCAGAAAAGGAATCCGGTATAACAGGAAATGATAAAAAAATAAAACAAGAACCTTCAATTGCGAAGTTGGGTGCCGTGTCGTCAAAAAGTATCCTTGATGAAATTCCTTATACCATGACCGGCTACAATCGGTTTCTGGATAAGGATGGCTACCCCGGTATCAAGCCTCCATGGGGAACATTGAATGCAGTGGATCTCAACACCGGAAAATTGCTTTGGAGAGTGCCCCATGGCGAATATGCCGAATTGACAAAGAGAGGAATTCCCGTTACGGGTACAGAAAATTATGGCGGCCCGCTGGTCACCAAAGGAGGCCTGGTTTTTATCGCCGGAACCAAAGACGAAAAAATTCGCGCTTATAACAAAGATACCGGAAAAGTATTGTGGGAAGCCCAATTACCTGCCGCCGGTTATGCTACTCCAGCGACGTATAGTGTAGATGGAATGCAGTTTGTTGTAATTGCCTGCGGAGGTGGCAAAATTGGTAGTAAGTCCGGAGATTCTTATGTTGCGTTTGCCTTGCTGGAAAAAAAATGAAGTCAATGAGGATGGAGTGAATTGGTGGAATTGGAGTAAAATGGAACGAAGAGTACCGAGCTTTGTAAATGGTAAGGCTGGTATTTCCCCGCACATGGCAGTCAAACTTGCAAAGGCCTTTAACACCTCAACCCACTATTGGCTGAATCTTCATGCCAGCTACGACCTTTGGCAAGTGTTGAAAAAAAACAAGTGGGTTAATAAAGTAAAAGCACTGGTTTAGCCAGCATTAAAATAAATCGGACCAAAGCATAGGGGTAATGCCTGATAAAAGGGTTTCTGTAGGCAAGGAATCAGTTTAATCAGTTATCCAATCACTCGGAAAGGATTGTAGATAACTTTTGCCGAATTGAAGTAAATTTGATCTGAACTTTGGTATTCATGACCCTTCAGGACTACGATGATCCCCGGCCTAAAGAGCGCGCTATTTGGATTGAGAAATTCAGGAAAGTAAAACCTGTAAACTTAATTCCGCCAGCGACGGCTCAAAAAACGCGTTCTTCCATCGACGCCCGAAAGTCGACGGTCACCTCGGGGCTTGAACCTTATACAGGCCTGTGGCAAGATGCGCAAGTAGCCCACCTTACCAGACGAACTCTTTTTGGCGTAAAGAAGTCTGACCTGAATTATTTCAAGACGTTGACGATGGATCAGTCGGTAAATCATATTTTAACAACCTCCCCATTACCTTCGCAACCCGTAAATGACTACCAATTGGTGGATCCCGCAGCGATAGATCCGAATGTAGCCCTTGGAGAATCTTGGGTAGGGGCCCCGCACGGTGGCGATAAAGAGGGCTACCGGGTCATGTCACTGAAAGGCTGGGTAATCAAAAACATGCTTTTGCAGGAGAACACTATCCATGAAAAGATGAAATTCTTCTGGAGCAATCTGTTGGTAACCAAAGTGTGGGATATTTATATCGCCAAAACCAGTTATCAGTATTTTCAAATGCTCCACAATCGGGCGCTGGGAAATTATAAGTTGCTCATGAAGGCGGTTACACTGGATTCCTCCATGTTGATCTTCCTCAACGGAGCCTCCAATAATAAAGATGCCCCGGATGAAAATTATGGTCGCGAATTACAAGAGTTATTTTGCGTCGGCAAGGGGCCCAATTCTCATTATACCGAAGAAGATGTAAAAGCCGCAGCGCGTGTTCTTACAGGCTGGCAGATAAATTGGAATGCCTATTCCAATCCCGGATCATTTTATTCACACTTCGAACCAACCCTTCATGACACCTCAGACAAACAGTTTTCTTCGTTTTACAATAACAAATCAATTACCGGCAAAACGGGAAGTGATGGTGCCGGTGAAATAGACGAGCTGCTGGACATGATAATCGGAAATGAAGAGTCGTCGCGTTATATCTGCAGGAGATTATATACCTTCTTTGTTTATAGTGAAATTGATGATGCCACAGAACAGAATGTTATTGTACCGCTGGCTGAAATTTTCCGTTCGAATAACTATGAGATCTTGCCCGTTCTCAACGCTATTTTCAAGAGTACTCATTTTTATGATTCCGCAAATTACGGCGCATTAATAAAAAATCCTTTAGATCACCTGATCGGAATATGGAGATGCCTGGGTGTTACTTCTCCTGTTGCATCTGATTTAGTCACGAACTATCAGGAACATACTTCCATGCTATGGAATATGGCAGGCATGGGTCTTGAGGTGGGTGACCCGCCCAATGTGGCAGGATGGACTGCCTACTATCAGGCTCCGCAGTTTGATGAAGCCTGGATCAATACCGACACCATCACACAAAGGGCTTTAACTACGGACTCACTGATTTATTGGGGCTTCTGGATTTCCACAAATCTGCAGACCAAAGCAGACTTGCTCGGTTTTGTGACTCAATTGCAAACACCTTCAGACCCCACGTCACTTTTAAAAGAATCAACCCGATTGCTTTTGGGTATGGATCTTTCTGACACCACAATTAATAATTTGAAAACAATATTGCTTTCCGGTCTGGGAGATGATGCGTATTGGACCACTGCCTGGAATGCCTATATCGGCGATACCGGAAACGCAGATCATCGACAAACGATAGAAACGAGGCTTCAGTCCGCATTTCGAAGTATGCTTCAATTAGGAGAATATCAATTAATGTAACCCCAGTGAAAAGAAGAACCTTCCTTCATCACGTTAGTCATTCCGTAGCAGTACCTACACTGATGGGGTCATTGGGGTTTTTATCTCCTCGGCGTTTATCCTCCTTTTTACGAATGGCGCAGGGAACGGACAAGGTACTTGTATTGATCTACCTGCAAGGCGGTAACGATGGATTGAATACCGTAATCCCTGTGGACCAACTTTCTGCCTTGCACAGCGTAAGACCACAGGTTGTTCTTCCGGATAATAAAATTCTAAAATTAAGCGGAACAAACGTGGCGCTACACCCGGCATTGGATGGATTCAAATCCCTGTACAATGAGGGAAAATTGGAAATCATCCAGTCGGTTGGATATCCTCAACAGAACTATTCACACTTCCGCTCAACCGACATCTGGATGAGCGGATCCGATGCTACAAAATTAGTTCCCTCAGGCTGGGCGGGACGTTACCTCAACAACGGATATCCTGATTTCCCGCAAGGGTATCCCAATACCACCACACCGGATCCACTCGCCATAGAACTGGGTTATGGCTCTTCCCTGATTTTTCAGGGGCCCACGGCCAACATGAGTATGGTGATCAGCGACCCGACCTCATTTTATCAGTTGGTGAATAACCAGGAAGAAAGTGCACCCGATACGGATGCGGGTGATAAATTAAGATTTGTACGACTCACTGCCCGTCAATCGCAACAATACGGACAAGTTGTAAAAGATGCTGCAAACAAGGTTACGCAACAGCCTGGTTATGCTGATGATAACTCCCTGGCACAACAGCTCAAAATTGTAGCGCGCTTAATAGCCGGTGGCTTGCAAACCTCTTTGTACATGGTCAGGCTGGGAAGCTTTGATACTCACAACGCCCAGGTGGATCCTGCCGATCATTCGAACGGAGTACATGCTTCATTGCTATCCAAGTTGAGCAGTGCCGTGGTCTCCTTTATGAATGATTTGAAATATCAAAATATTGATGACCGCGTAATCGGCATGACCTTCTCGGAGTTTGGCAGAAGGATAACCTCCAACGCCAGTGGTGGTACAGATCACGGTTCTGCCTTGCCACTGTTTGTCTTTGGAAACAAGGTAAACGGAGGCGTGCTCGGCAACAATCCGGTAATCCCGGGCAACGCCACCAATGAAAACAACCTGGATATGCAATACGACTTCAGGCAGGTATATACTTCCATTCTTGAACAATGGTTTGGAGCAACGGAGGCTGACCGTCAAAATATTCTGATGAACAATTTTGGAAGTCTTCCTGTTATCCGCGACGCTACCATTACCAGCGTACCCGAAAAATATGACCCTAAAACCCTCAACGTATATCCCAATCCAATAAGGGAAATGACCACAATTGAATTCACCTCTTCTGGTCAGGCCGTGAGTATTGATGTCATTGACATTCAAGGCCGCAAGACGGACAACATTTTCACAGGGAGTCTTGCTGCCGGGAAACAGGCTGTTCCCTGGAACGCTAGCCAACTTACTTCGGGGCGTTACTTTGTTCTGCTACGGACGGCTGCCGGGTCTCAGACGAGAAGCATTGTTAAGTTGTAACATCCAAAAAAATATCATGGCAAAATACATCTCCCTGACTGTCACCCTTCTTTTTCTTGCAGCCTGCAGCAGCCCTAAAAAACCGATTGAAAATGAATGGATCCACCTCTTCAATGGACACGATCTCAACGACTGGATTGTGAAGGTGCACCACCACGACGTTGGCGTAAACTTTGGAAATACATTTCGCGTTGAAGAAGGCATGATAAAAGTTCGCTATGATCAATACGGCGAGTACAATGATCAGTTTGCACACTTATATTATAAGCAACCCTTTTCACGCTATCATTTGGTAGTGGAGTATCGCCTTACGGGAACACAACAAAAAGGTGCTCCGGACTATACGCTACTGAACAGTGGCGTCATGTATCATTCGCAGGATCCACACGGTATGCCCAAAGAACAAAATTGGCCTATTTCCATAGAGATGCAATTGCTGGCGGGTCTCGGTGATGGAAAGCCACGTCCTACCGGTAACATGTGTTCACCCGGGACTGAGATTGTTTATCAGGGCAAAATGTACGGTGGCCATTGTCTCAATTCCACTTCTAAAACTTATGCAAAAGATGAGTGGGTGCGCGCTGAATTGATTGTATGGGGTGATTCCCTTATAACCCACATTATCAATGGGGACACCGTCTTACAATACAGCAAACCAACCATGGGTGGCGGTGTTGTGAAGGGATACGACAGCACAATCTGGCAACCCGGGAAACCGTTAACGTCAGGATACATTGCATTGCAAAGCGAAGGACAGCCTGTTGACTTTCGTAAAGTGGAATTGCTAAACCTGGAGAAATAGCAGTTTACTTTTCAACGGGTTGAGTGATGGGGATAATTCAAATCCGCTTCCATTCCACCTCACCAGTTGTCGCAGCACCTCCACCCGTAGTCGGTGTGGGTAAAATGTATTTCAAACTATTTTCTTTTAGAATAAATTTCCGTTTCTGCGAAATGCCTTCCCAGTTTGGGTAAGATGCGTGTTCAATCTGAAAAGTTATCGTACTTTGTTTTGATTGATCTTAGTCTTTTACGTTCCAATAAATTTGATTCATTCCCATGCGGCAGTCTACTTTCAGAAATTAACCACAGCTTGCAAAAATCAATGGGTTAGATGCGTAACAAAGTAGGATTATTATTAGTAACTTTTCAAATGTTTAGGATCCGCAGGCCTCATCAATTATTAATCATAAAATTATGAAACGAAGGGACATATTAAAAAGATTATCCGTAGCTCCCCTGGCTGGAGGACTGCTGGCAGGTGCACTTCCAATTGCTACAGCGAGTGCTGCTCCCCTTTCAGCCAAGCGGGATTTATTTAAGGAACTCGGACTGCGTACCTTCATCAATGCCGCTGGTAATTATACAAGCATGACTGCATCCCTGATGCAGGATGAAGTGATGGAAGCCATTCAAACCAGTTCCAGAGAATTCGTGATGCTGGAAGAAGTGCAGGATAAAGTGGGTCAAAAGATTGCCGCACTTTGTCACGCCGATGCCGCAATGGTCACGGCCGGTTGCTGGTCTGCCTTGGTACTGGGTACTGCTGGTGTGCTGACGGGAACAGATACAAAAAAAATTGCGCAACTGCCTAAATTGGAAGGCACGGGCATGAAATCGGAAGTGATTATTCAAAAGACCCACATCAACGGATACCATCATGCACTCACCAATACGGGCGTTACGATCATTACGATAGAAACCGCAGAAGAAGCAGAGAGCGCAATCAACGATAAAACTGCGATGATGTGGTTTCTCAATCGAGAAGCGCCGGTAGGTAAAATCCAGCATCAAGAGTGGCTGGATATGGCGAAGAAGCACAATATCCCCACGATGATTGACATAGCTGCCGATGTGCCCCCCGTTGAGAATCTTTGGAAATACAACATCATGGGCTTTGATCTGGTTTGTATTTCCGGCGGCAAGGCAATTTGCGGACCGCAAAGTGCAGGGATATTGATGGGTAGAAAAGACCTGATCGATGCTGCACGAAAAAACGGGCCTCCGAATGGAGGAAATATTGGTCGGGGAATGAAAGTTAACAAAGAGGAAATCATCGGTATGTATGTGGCCCTGGATAGTTATCTCAAAAGAGACCACGCCAAAGAATGGAAGATATGGGAGGACCGGATCGCGGTGATCAATAATGAATTGAAACCTATCCCTGGCGTAACCACTGAAATGATTATTCCACCGGTAGCAAACCACAATCCTTCGCTTGAGCTATCCTGGGATGTTACCAAATTCAAATTGACCCGTGATGGGATGGGTGAACGCTTGCGCAAAGGCAGCCCTTCTATTGAAGTGATTTCCTGGGAAAAAGAAGGCAGCATCCGTCTTACGGTTTTTATGCTCAAACCAGGGCAAGAAAAGATCGTCGCTAAACGGATTCACGAAGAACTTCTAAAAGCTTCTGTCTAGATAAATTGAAGTATCTGGTTTCAGAACCTCTCACATTGGTTCTTTCTCACCAAAAATTGCTTTGGAAGAAGATGGGATCTGCTTTCTGGCACTAACAGACCTGAACTACCTCCATATTTAGTAAACTCCCCAGCTTTCGGATCTTTGAACTTATATGTCCAATCCCTACGGCGCAATGATGGGCGGGGCCTTGGTTGTTCCAGTCCTGGACAAATTTTTTTGCGCCGATTGAAAATCGATAGCGGCTGTTGGTATTGCCAATCTGAAGTATGGGTCCGGCGACGGATTCTCCCTCAGCCACCAGCAGCATTAAGCCGCCTTGGGATTTTTCAACAACGGATAACAGTGTGACCGGGCCCTTCTTCACCGACATTTCCACCGATAACCCCCTCCCCACTTTACCATGAAAAACTTCAAGTGGACGGACTTTCGTTTTTCCTTCAGCAATGGCTATGTGTCCCGGGCCATCATGTCCCATCAAAACCACATCATCCTGATAATCCATCGCATAGTATTCTGTAAAAGATCCACCGGCGCCAAAGCTGTCCATGATCTTCATCGCCTGGGCATTCTTGATTTCATATTCTCCCGCCACCGGTACGTGGTTGGCCGTCAGTAGTGAATTGCCAAGGATGATGGAACTGATGGTGTCTTCATTCTCGGTCCCGGTGCCTTTATAATAGTAGGCCAATGATCCCAAGTGATAGCGCTCCACGAGTTGATCCAGGGCTACGGAGGTTTTCGCAGCACGCTCCAATTCGTCGATCTTGCAATCTGCCTGCACATCGAATGTCTGATAAAATAATTGTACGCGCTCCTGGATCTCTCTGGAGGAAATCGTTTTACGCAAAGCGGTTAATTCATCTACTTCAATCATTTCAAGATGACCACCGAAATGGACAACCTGACTGGTCAGATCGGTATAGATATCCAACATGCCGCTGTAATAATGGCCCATGCACCCAAGCCGGTTGTGCTCCATGATTTTTGCGACCTTTGCTGCCTCAATCCATTCCCGCACTTCCGTCCAGCACTGATCATCGTTGTTCAACAACCCCGTGATCTGATGAAAGGGTATTCCTGTGCGGTTGAAGACATTCGCTATTTCGGGTACTGGACAAGACGTACAATACGCAAGCCACTCGCCGGTCATCGAAATTCTGTCTTTCATCGCGTTGAAAGCCGCGTAGTCTATCGCTTCCTCCGGCGAAATATTCAAAATGATGACGGGTACTTTTGCCCTTCGCACGACGGGTAATACGGTGGCAGACAAGGCATAGGTCGTAACATACAAAAAGATAAGATTCACATCTTCGGTCCGGAATTTCCTGCCTGCCTCAAATGCTTTTTCAGTGGTGTCGATCATTCCCAAATCAACTATACCCGGATGGATTGCTGTCAATCTATCTTTCACTTCTAGCAGATAGCCTTCGAGTTTTTCCTTCAAGCCCGGGAACTGATCCCAATAAGCTTCGAGTCCGATTCCGAAAAGTCCGATCTTTAGTGAATTCTTCATAGCTGCATCAGGTCTTAATTATCGTTACACAACCCAATTAATCAAACTGAGATACTACCGATTTTCCTATTCTTAATGATCATTGCGCTTCCTTGCCAATCCGCAATAAAGACCAGTGTTTCATTTATCGTAAGCATAAATTCATCCACGGCCCTCCGCACTCCCTCCCAGTTGTGATGGTAATCATGTACTACGATTACTCCTCCTCCGACCAGTCGGGGATAAAAATAGCGCAGGCCTTGAAGGGTAGGTTGATAGAGGTCCGCATCCAAATGCGCCATAGCGTACTTTACATCGGTTAGTCCAATCGCTGTTTCCGGAAAATATCCAGGAAAATATTGAACATTTTTGTTTCCCTCAATATACTGCGTCACCGAATCGAGGCTCGTATCGGCAAAGTCAATTAAACTCCTTTTTGCGTCACCGGGATTTTCAAACTGAAGGTCGCGTTCGGCGAATCCATCAAACGTATCAAAAAGGTAAAGCGCCCGGGTAGGATCCATTTGGTGAAGCAGCTTTGCAGTTTCTCCTTTATACACGCCCACCTCAGCAAATGCACCTTCGATATGATCTCTTTTCAATCGCTCGATCTGAAACCAAAAAGTATAGAAGCGGACCTTATCCCGGTAAAACCGTTCCATCCACATCAGCTTTTTTGAAATGACACCCTCCTTAACCGCCGCCTCCCATTGAAAGGGTTTACTGATTTTGTATGACCAGGTGGTCTCCAGCATTTTGAACCCTAATAGAAACAGAATCAAGACGAGGACAATGCTCGTCAGCTGAACGGTGTTTGGAGTGACAAGTAAAAACAAAAACAGTTTCATTCTATGTTAGATTTCAGGGCTTTTTACTCTTCATCCTTGGGTTCTGGTGCCATGGCTGAAAACACCATCAAATTAAACAGAATCTTCCGCTCTTCCATTTTCCAACCTCAAAATGCATTATTCTTACTATATTCATCCCTCTTAAAT
>JAYVXP010000305.1:0-2898 GCA_043785125.1 Bacteroidia bacterium | reverse complement strand
GGCCTCAACTTATTCAATCGATCAATTCGCCTCACGTTGGCAGGGCCAAGTGGGAGTACGATATATCTTCTAAAATCTGAAGGTTCATGAAAAGAAAGCTCCGCGAATTTCGCGGAGCTTTTGCTTTTATATTTCAGAGAGAAGTTGCCTTTTGTATTAGTTGACTTTCCGCTGCCGTTCCTTGTGCATTTGTTTTACTTTCTGAATTTGAATCCCTGACTGCGCCAATGAATCCTGGGCTTTCTTGTTGTTTTCAAGTTTCACTTTGAGTACAGCATTTTCAAGTTTGTTGTTATCCATTGATTTTTCAAGCTGGATCTTTTCCTGCTCGTTGTTGCCCAGTTGAATGGTCAGGTCTTTGCTTTGATTCGCAATTCGTTGCTTCTGCTTCTCTACAGCATCCAATGCCTGCTGCGCTTCATCAATCTGAATCTGGATTTTATTCCTATAGTAATTCACCCCAAACCGGTAGACTGCCTTTTCTAATTCGTTATTGATCCGTTCAACATTATTGGTTTCCCATTCGGCGGGAATGATCCCCAACCAAACATAGGTTTTTTCGCCTCTGTCTTTGGCCATGGAATAGATGATCCCTTTGGAGAAAACCAATCCGTTAAAAACAGGCTCGATAATGGTCACAGGGTCACTGCTTTGCCGTACTTTACCAATGTCTTTGAGAAACCTAATCCAGAAACCATTGATGTCATCTCTCTTGCCTTCCAATTCGATGCTATAACCCTCAACGGCTTCGTTCTTCACTTTTTCCGTTTGGGAAGAAGCAACCGTTACCTTTTGAGCTTCGAGTGTAAAACAGAAGCAGAAGAGAAAACAGATTAGGGTGAGTGTTAGTCTATTCATTCGTGACCTGTTAAATTTGATAATCAAAGTTACTCATTATCTCCCATGGCTAAAAAAATATTGATCACGGGTGCATCCGGCCTGGTGGGCTCACGGCTCACGGAACTTCTTTTGCAAAGGGGTTTTGTGGTTTCACATTTGGGCCGAAGTCAAAGACTGGGCAGGGTTCCCTCCTATGTATGGGATATTGAGAAAGGAACAATGGATGTGGAAGCGTTCACAGGAGTAGATTGTATTATTAATCTCGCAGGAGCCGGGGTGGCTGATCAGCGCTGGACCCCGACGCGTAAAAAAGAAATTTTGAACAGTCGAATTCGATCGACGGCTTTGCTTTACCACCTGCTAAGAGAGCGGAATCATGCTGTCAATTCGTTTATTTCGGCTTCTGCTATCGGTTACTATGGGCTGGAAACGGGTAACGCGTGGGTTAATGAAGAAGCCAGCCCGGGTAACGATTTTCTAGCGCAAGTTGTAAAGCAATGGGAAGATGAGGCCGAAAAAATAAGATTGCTCGGCGTGAGGGTTGTGAAATTGAGGATCGGGATTGTGTTGAGTGAAAAAGGAGGCGCGCTAAAGTCAATTGCCGCCCCGATCCAATTCGGTTTTGGTGCGTCATTGGGTAATGGGAAACAGTATATGAGCTGGATTCATATTGATGATTTGTGCGCAACATTTATTAACGCGGCAGAAAATGACACCATGAAAGGTGTTTACAATGCTGTGGGTAACCAACCCATTACAAATGGGGAGCTGACCAGGGCCATTGCGAAAGTTTTGAAAAAACCATTGTGGCTGCCTCCTGTTCCCGGTTTTGTGCTAAAGCTCATACTGGGAGAAATGGCAGATATGGTCATTTACGGAAGCAAAGTTTCATCGGCAAAGATTAAGGACACCGGTTTCCAATTTCAGTTTAATGAGTTGGATGGTGCATTGGTAAATCTTATCAAGTTTAACTTATCTTCGGAATAGAATGAGCAACGTAAGCACTATGAAAACAAAAAAAAAGAAGGGCGATAAAGAACTGATGCAGGAAGCATTGGAAGAAGAGCACCGGATACGCGCAGCCTTTAAAGACAAGGATTGGGCAGAAATAAAAAGTTCTGATTCCTGGGTGATTTTTAAGGTAATGAGTGAGTTGGTAGAAGGCTTTGAGAAACTCGCTAAAATTGGTCCTTGCGTTACTATTTTTGGTTCGGCACGAATCAAAGCAAGTCATCCACATTATAAGATGGCAGAGGAGCTGGCCTATCAGTTGGTTCAGCAAGGGTATGGTGTAATAACCGGAGGCGGACCGGGGATTATGGAAGCGGGAAACAAAGGCGCAAACCGCGCTGGTGGAAAATCGGTAGGTTTAAATATTTACCTGCCCCACGAGCAAAAAGGCAATCCCTACATTGATCCCGACAAACTGATCACATTTGACTATTTTTTCGTTCGCAAGGTGATGTTCACAAAATATTCGCAGGGCTTTATTGTGATGCCCGGCGGTTTTGGTACCATGGATGAACTGACAGAAGCGTTGACGCTGATTCAAACAAAGAAAATTGGCCGGTTTCCAATTGTGATGGTAGGAAAGAAATTCTGGGGTGGATGGATTGAGTGGGTGAAGAAAGTACTCGTAGCGGAAGGGATGATTCATGAAGAAGATCTTGAACTTTTCAATTTGGTTGACACGCCGGAAGATGCGGTGAAAGTGATTGATGACTTTTATGCAAAATACTTGCTGTCACCTAACTTTTGACCTGTGATAAACGCTGAGAAGTCATGATGCCGCGGATCTTAATGGGAAAGAATAAAATACAACTTCAACGCCTTCAGCCGGCAGTAGACCTGTTAATCCATTTTAAATAAATAAGAGGCTTACGTGATTTGATCTAACAATGAGTTGACCTTTTCTTTAATCAAGTTCCTCACTTTTCTGAATTCAACTTCATTCATTTCTCTTGGATCGGGAATGTTCCAGTCCTCACGGTGCCGGGCCACAACAAAAGGACACTCGTCTCCGCAGCCCATGGTGATAGCATATTCATATTCTACATC
>JAYVXP010000304.1:0-2925 GCA_043785125.1 Bacteroidia bacterium | reverse complement strand
CCAGCATATTGAAGAGTATGTGCAAAATACTGACTAGATCATGCATGAATGCATACGTGATAATCGTCCAGGGGCGGGTAAGGAAGTCAGAAAATTTGGGTGGGATCGAAAACTGATCGTGAACGAGCGTAAATATTGGTTCAAGACTAAAGATTCGAAAAAAGACAAACAAAACGCCTAGAAACAAAAACACCACGACGTTGATGATAATCAACTGCACGTGAGCCTGGTTGGGCCGGTTAAATGCGTTTTTAAATTCCTCTAGCACCTAAATCTATAATTTACCGAATTCTCACGATTGGCCTGAACAGGACAGCGAATTTAAGCAATTGTAGGCTCACCGCCGCCTTTCCTGTCCGTGCCAAAAACTAATTAACAAGAATGCTACAAAGGCACCTCCAAAATGTGCGAGGTGGGCTACCTGGCCACTTCGATCCATCACATACGTCAAAAATCCCATGACGAACACCATATATTTTGCCTGGATGGGAAAGAAAAACAAAGAGACTTGCATGTTGGGGAAAGTCATACCGAAGGCCATCAAAATCCCATAGATCGCACCGGATGCTCCCAGCATACTTCCACCTTGACTATGCAAAAAAAAGTTTGCCAGGGCATAGATGACCCCTGCCCCAACACCTGTGGTCAGATAAAACAACAAGAATTTCCGATCTCCCCAAGAACTCTCCAAAATGGGAGCCAGGGATGCCAGCGCCATCATGTTGAAAAAAATATGGAAAAAACTTCCGTGTGCGAACATGTAGGTTAAAAACTGATAAGGTTTGAAATAACCTGAATTGATATCATACAAGGACAAATAATAGGTTGACACAGGCATCACACTTTGAATAATGTAGATGATTACATTGATAATAATAAGATTTCGGACAACCGGCGTAAGATTCAGCATGAGGGCGTTCTTAAGTGATCAGGAAAAGTAATTTTCAATCTTAGACGTTTCAATTATAAAAAATGTTGTGTTGCCTTCCGAAGAATAATTCGGATTACGGCAGGAAAAGAGTCCGGTTATCAGTGAATCCATCTCTTCGTGGGAAAGTTTTTGACCGGCCTTGATAGCGGCGCGGCGGGCAAGTGAACTGGCCAGATTATCGCGCAACGGCAAGGTAAGACTGGATTGATTCTGCTTGAACTGTTCGATCAGACCTTCAAAAAGTTCTTTTTCATTTTTACCAACCGTTTCTGCCGGCATGCCCGTAACCACCAGGGTATTTTTTCCAAAGACATCAAACTGAAAGCCCAATCCTTTGATCTCTTGCTCCATCTCCATCACCAGCGCAAAATCGGCTGCACTGAGGGTAACAGTCTGCGGAAATAAACTTTGCAGGCTGGAGCCGGTATGATGCTGCATCTTCAACAGGAACTTTTCAAAGAGAATGCGCTCATGGGCCGCCTGCTGGTCGATAATCATTAACCCGTTTTTTACCGGTCGAACCAAATATTTCAGACCAAATTGAAATACAACTTTCTCTTCCGCAGTCAAGTAGACCTCGTTTCGGTTCGGAGCACTTTCCATCCGCACCGGTGATATCTCGGCCGGGGATGTAAACAACCTGGATTGTTCCGGACGCTCTCCTTCAAATAGTTTCTCCCAGTTTTGCAAGTTGGATCGGTCGAGCGAAGTTCCCAACTGTTCCTCCAGATACTGATCACGGCTCAGGGCAGGGTTGTGACTGATCTTATTTATGAGATTAACGTCAGCCGAATAATCCAGGGCTTGCGTCAGGTTGTGCGAACCGAGTGCCTGTCGCACTGCCGACCGTACGACAGCGTACACGGCGCGATCATCGTCAAACTTGATTTCGGTTTTGGTGGGATGAACATTTACATCAATATGCCGCGGGTCAATCTCAACAAAGAGAACATAAAAAGGAAAACTATTTTCCGGCAGCAGGTTTTCGTAAGCGCTCGTGATGGCGTGATTCAGGTAATTATTCCGTACGAAGCGATGGTTGACAAAAATGAATTGCTCACCCCGTGTTTTTCGTGCCGATTCCGGTTTGCCAATGTAACCCGTCACTTTCATCAGTTCCGTCCCCTCCTGGCAGGAAGCAAGTTGTCCCTGGTACGACTTTCCAAAAAGCGACACGATCCGCTGACTGAGTTTGGAAGGAGTCAGATCATAAATCAGTTCATCCCCCTGCACGAATGAGAAAGAAATTTCCGGTTGGGCCAATGCAATTCGCTGGAACTCCTCAAGTAGGTGTTTCATCTCCACTGGGTTCGACTTCAGAAAATTCCGACGGGCGGGGATGTTGTAAAATAAATTCTTGACACTGATGTTTGTACCCTTCTCACAGGCCACCGGCTCCTGGCGCTTTACATCCGAACCTTCGACAACCAATAATGTGCCCAGTTCGTTGTGAACCTGCCTTGTCTTCAATTCAAACTGGGAAACAGCCGCAATGGAGGCAAGCGCTTCACCGCGAAAACCCATCGTGCGCAAGGTGAACAAGTCTTCGGCTGACCGGATCTTGGAAGTGGCATGGCGTTCAAGACTCATGCGCGCGTCTGTCTCACTCATGCCGAAGCCATCATCGATAATCTGGATCAGCGTCCTTCCAGCATCCTTGATGATCACCCGGATTGAGGTGGCACCTGCATCGATGGAGTTTTCCATCAACTCCTTGACAACCGAAGCCGGCCGTTGCACTACCTCACCTGCCGCAATCTGGTTAGCGATGGAATCAGGAAGGAGGCGGATAATGTCAGGCATTTATAAATACAATCGCGAAGATGAATAATCCGGAGGCTATTTTCTGAACTTCAAATAAATATAAACCGGAACAAACAGCAAGAAACTGTAAAGCGCCACCTTGCCCCAGGTCATGAAGGCCATAATGAAGAGCGTCAAAAACAAAAACGCACCCAGGCGAATGAGGGAGGATTGAAGTGTGGCAGGGGAGG
>JAYVXP010000303.1:0-27170 GCA_043785125.1 Bacteroidia bacterium | reverse complement strand
CTTCAGCACTTACAAATTAAACTAAACACCCTCCAATCTAATACAGAACTCTGAACTTGATCGTATTCTCGATGGAGCGCATTTTCTTGATCACTTCTTTGTCGTAATCTTTGTTGATGTCAGTAATTACATACCCGATGGATTCCGTCGTCTTGAGGTATTGGCCTGCGATGTTGATACCGTGATCGGCAAGCACCTGATTGATCTTGGCGAGTATGCCCGGAACATTATGATGAATGTGGATCAGCCGGTGGGCATTTTCTAACAGTGGTAACGTCAGGTTGGGGAAGTTAACACTGTTGCTCGTACTACCGGTGTTGATGTAATCCATCAGTTTAACCGGTACAAAATTTCCGATGTTTTCCTGGGCTTCGGCCGTGCTGCCACCAATGTGCGGGGTAAGGATGGTATTCGGTAACCCGCGCAATTCAGACACAAATTCTTCGTCATTGCTAATGGGCTCATGGGGAAATACATCGATGGAGCTTCCGCCCACTTTTCCACTCAAAATATTTTCACGAAGGGCCTTTACATCCACCACATGACCGCGGCTCAGGTTAAGGAAAATGACTCCCTTCTTCATCAACTTGAATTCGGGTTCACCGATCAGGTTTGTATTGGATTCGCGGCCATCCACGTGTAAGGTTATCGCATCGGCCAGACCGAGTAGTCCTGCCAGCGTTTTGCATTTGGTGGCATTTCCAAGTGCAAGTTTCTCCTCGCGGTCATAATAAAACACCTTCATGCCAAGGTTTTCAGCGATGACGGACAATTGTGCTCCGATATTGCCATAGCCGATAATACCCAACTTCTTTCCCCGGATTTCAAAGCTTCCCTTTGCGGATTTATCCCATTGCCCTTTGTGCATTTTGTTGGACTTGTCGGGAATGTTTCGGATGAGCATGATGATTTGAGCAATCGCCAATTCTACGACGGAGCGCGTGTTGCTGAAGGGCGCATTGAATACGGCAATTCCTTTTCGGCTTGCTTCCTTCAAATTGATCTGGTTGGTGCCAATGCAAAATGCGCCGATCACCATCAACCGGTTGGCCTGGTCCAGCACTTTGGCGGTTACCTGCGTTTTGGAACGAATGCCCAGCACCGAAACATTTTTGATCTTTTCGCAAAGTTCATCTTCGTTGAGGCCCGCAGGATAATTTTCTACATGAAAACCTTCGCCTCTCATCAGTTCTATGGCTACCGGGTGAACATTTTCCAGCAATAAAACATGAATCCGGTTTTTTGGATAGGAGAAAACGGTATTGAGTTTATTCAGATATAGAAATTCATCGAGGCTTGGAGCGATGTGATCCGCTTTGTCCATGATGCTTTCACGCTCGACATTTTCGGTAAAGGCATAAAACTTGTTGGCCAACCCGGAGTTTTTTATTTCATAATCGGTGTAGCCGTCGCCGATTACATAAACATCTCCGGGTAGATTCAATCGCTTGAGTTGTTCTACTTTTCCGTTGTTGTCAGATAATGGATTTTCCCTATCAAAGCCCGTCACTTTTCCATTCGCGTCAAAAATGAATTCGTTGGCCAGAATATTTTCAGGTTTCACACCAAATTCGGTGACAACCGGAGCAATAAACTCACGAAACCCATTGGAAATAATGTAAATATTATCGGCATAGGTTGTAAAGAAATCCTTATTCCTTTTAAAAGATTCAGAGACCATGGACTTAAGCAGCGTGATCAGCGCGGGGATATGTTTCTTGTCCGGCTCCAGCAAAGTCAATCTCTTTTCCAGTGACTCACGAAAGGAAATCGTTCCTGTCATACCGAGGTGGGTTATTTCTTCGATCTCTTTTTTGATTTTCTTCAGATCAGGATGATCCTTTAATGAAATGTCAGCCAACACATCAAACGCCTCTACCTTAGTGAAAGTGCTGTCGAAATCGATTATGAAATACTTATTGACGCTCATGGGGCTGTTAAATAGACGGCAAAGTTAAGGATTGATTTTGAATCTTATTGCCGCTTCAGAATGAAATAAAGGGTGCCGGCACGGGCATCGGGAGCCTGGATTGTTCAAGGATTAAGGTTTTTCCCGCGTCATCAAAAGGCTATTGGCGGCATCGACACTTTTGACATATTCGTTGATTGCTGCGGATGCATTGGCAATTTGTTCCTGCGCCTCAGTCCAGTTACGTTGTTCAATTGCTTCTCGTACTCCGGGTAAGGTTTTTACGGAATATCCGGTGTAAAATCCGGGCGCGCAGATAGTGTGTTTATACCAGGCCCTGCGTGGGAGGCCAGCTGTGCTAAGCAGTTTTTGTTCGGCCTGGTAAAGCAGTTTGTTTAAGTCTGCGGAATTAGAAGGGGGCTTGGGATTTGCATTCATCAAGTCTGAATATAAGGCGGCACTTTTCTCCAAACCGACGACTGAATTTTGCAAGCTTGAGAAATCAAGATACGGCACGGCATCCTTGGGAGTTGGCGGATTGTATTTCTTGGTAGGATCCGCTGCCAGAACATACCTTCGTTCAAGGATCATTTGATTTTCTACTTCAGTCGTTTCGCGGAGATTATTAAGTAAGGTGATTACCTCATTGAGATAGCCAGTCAAAATATTTTGAAAGACTTTGAAGTCGAATGGCAGCACTTCTGCATTGACAAATCTCAAGGTTGTTCTACCTGCTGTTTTGGTCAACGTCACCCCGTAAATGAAACTGGGATCTTTAAACCTTTTATAATGATCATAGGAGTCATATATCGAATGGTATTCTCCGCCATCGGCTTCTCCGTCATAACCAATATTGAGTGAAGGAATCCCAAGGTGATGCATGAATCCGGAATAATCCGATCCCGAGCCCATCGCACCGATCGGCAGTGTTTTTTTATCTAAAATTTCTTTTCTGACTTTTGAGGAAGCAGCGTTTTTTGCCAGCTGCGATTTAGCGCGTTCAGAAACGCTCACACCCGTTTGCGGATCGATTACGTCGTGGGCCACTTGATCCATTACAGTTTCCAGCGACCCGGATCCTTCAACGGATAGAAATCCACGGCTGTTGCCATCCGAATTGATATAGACTACAGCCTTTTGCTGCAGCTCCTGTGCATGATGTTCTGTCCATTCCGTCGATCCAATGAGTCCGGGCTCTTCTCCATCCCATGCGCAATAAATAATTGTACGCTTTGGTCTCCAGCCAGTTTTGGCGAGCTCACCAATTGCTCTTGCTTCTTCCAACTCCGCAACCAAGCCGCTGACTGGGTCGCTGGCACCATTGACCCAGGCGTCATGATGGTTGCCGCGTACAATCCATTCATCCGGTAATTCACTTCCCTTTAGTCGGGCTATAACGTCAAAGCAATCCACCATTTTCCAGTCGAATTGAAGGTTGAGATGGACCTTGGTCGCACCCGGGCCGATGTGGTAAGTGATGGGCAAAGCACCACGCCACCTTTCCGGTGCAACCGGTCCGCCCAGGTTGGCCAAAAGGGGTTGAGCGTCACCGTAAGAAATTGGAAGTACCGGAATCTTTAGCAGGTTTGACTCCTCACTGCGATCAATGCGTTTGGCTTCCGGTGTAGCGCCTATTCCAGGCGTCAATGGATCACCGGGATAAACCGGCATGTCCATCACGGAACCACGCTGCGCTCCAAATTGATTTTTGAATGCTCCTTTTGGGTATACATCGCCCTGGTAATACCCATCCTCCTTGGGATCGGAGTAGATCAGACAACCAATCGCGCCGTGTTCCTGCGCGACTTTGGGTTTGATGCCTCGCCATGACCCACCATACCGGGCAATCACAATCTTGCCCTTTACATTAATCCCAAGTCGAGCCAACTCTTCATAATCATCGGGTACGCCAAAATTCACAAAAACAAGTTCGCCAGTCACATCGCCGTCTGCCGACCAGGCGTTGTAAACCGGAAGCTGTTCACTGCTTTGACCGGAGGTGGCATCTTCTTTCAATGCCGGTTCAGCCAATTTCGCAACGTATCTTGTAGGCCCAGTCATTTCCAACAGTCTTACTTTTGGTGTTGGGAAAAGCACCTTGTAGATTTCAATCTGTGTATCGAAGCCCCAGCTTTTGAAAAGATCGCGGATGAATTCAGCATTCGATTTTCCATATGCTGAGCCCAGATGGTGGGGATGTGCGGCCAGTCTTTTCATCCACTGATCCAGGTTACTGGCTTGCAAATAGCCGTCAAATTTTTCTTCGAGTTTGAATTCAGTGGCGCTGGCCGCCGGCGTGAATCCAATGATTGTTTTTTGTTGTGCTATCAGTTGAAGGGATGCCAATAAAGCGAATCCACAGAGCAGTTTTTTCATACATCGCAATTTAGGAATTCACTATTTTTAAAGGCTATTTGTTTTTCTTTTTCTGGATGGCCTTCTTCACCTTTTTTGCAATGGGCAATTTTTTTAAAGGCTTCCCGGGGCTGGCTTTTTCTATCTTTACTTTGGATGGATCCGGTATGCGTTTCAGAATCTGGTCTGCATGGTTTTTGGTGTCGACTTTTCGAATCACCTCTTCGATGATTCCCTTTTCATTAATGATGTAGGTAATGCGCGCTGTGCCCATATACTTTCTTCCATACATGGATTTTTCAATCCACGCACCATATTGCAGGTGGACTGCTTTATCCGTGTCGGCGAGAAGGCGGAAGGGGAGTTTTTCTTTTTGAATAAATTTCTTGTGGGATTTTTCGTCGTCGGTACTAATTCCCAACACTTCGTAGCCGGCTTTGAGCAGGTAATAATAGTTGTCGCGCAGGCTGCAAGCTTCAGCCGTGCAGCCCGGTGTTGAATCCCGTGGATAAAAATACAAGACCACTTTTTTGCCTTTGAAATCAGCAAGACCTACTTCGCGGCCATCCTGGTCTTTTGCTTTGAAGTTGGGGGCTTTGTCACCTGCAATCAATGTCATGGTTATTGAATTTTTTGGTGGAAGATGGTTTCGTTGCCGGCGTGGTCGATAACCCTTAATTGTAAATCACCCTTTAGGGGTTTGGTTTTATCGAGTCGCTCGGATTGCAAAATACCGGTTTTATAATCATAATTCATCAAAAGCCAGTTACCATCAACCTTGGCTTCAAAATGGGCTATTCCAGACAAATTATCGTGTACCCTGAACCGGGCGGATGTGGAGTTGATTTGGATACGGCGAATCGATGGTGGCTCCGTGTCCCGCAAAATTGCAAAGTCTCCCAATTCCTGAGATTGAAACCGAACGTTTTCATTTTTCCATTCGCCCCCGAGATAAGTATACCCCGACCCCAAAAGATAAACACCAGTCTTGCCGTCGGGGGGATATTTTTCTTGAGGTTTTAATGTGATATCAATTGGCATATGAAGGGGGATGGTTCTATTGCCAATAGAAAACACTTCGTTGCTATCCCTTTCAGTTCTTGACATGGTCAGGTAGAGTGTATCATACAAGGCTCCGTTATGGAACCTGATATCGGCCATATCGCCGTAATATTTGTAATCTGTCCCTGAGGGAACTACATCTTTGTACTCAAACCGAAACGTGCCGTTACAAGTCAAAACGGAATCGGGAATTGTCTTTCTCAAATCGACCAGAAACACGGACTTTCCGATATTCTGATAGGCTGGTTTGATTTCCATTTTTTCCTTTTGTGAAAAGAGTGTGATCGAATTAGGCGGGGCAACTGAGCATGGCCTGACTGAAATGACAAGCGTATTCTCTTCCTGATCAACATCAATTACTTTCATCATGGGCTCCAGAAAAAGCGTATTCTCCACCACGGGGTTATGTTTCAATTCAAATTTGACTTCGCTGCTGTTGCCGTAGGAATCGCGCAGGATAACTTTTAGCGCAACATCTTTCTGATCGACCATGACTTCACCGTTGTTGGTTGTCTGGTGGTAGTCAAGTCGGGTGAGATCATCGGCATAAAGTTTATTGAATTTATTCCCGTTGGTCTTCAATGTTTTATAGTCCATCAGGGCCAGGATCCCTCGCGTTTCGGTAAAATTAATTTTGTCAATTAACTGAGAGAATACTTTCTGACTATCAGCGAACATTTCAATTTTATTGATTCCGCACTTGAATCCTGAGCGGTCCATTTTATCATAAGCGAGGATTTCAACACCGATGCGACCGTGGGCCAGGATCGGTTTAGAAAAGACGTAGACATTTCCCACGCTATACAAGTAAAATTCAAACCGCCCAAACCGGTCATTAATCCGCGAGTTGATGTCCAGTGTCTTGAGCGCGATCTTTTGCGCTACCGGTGAATAGGTGTCTTTGATTTCAGCGAAGCCAAACAGCAGCGGGTTGAGGGCTTCGTTGGCGCTGTCCCGAATTTCAAAATGCAAATGGGGACCACTCGAGCCACCGGTGTTTCCGGAATACGCAATGGTGTCTCCATCCTTGACGGGGAACTGACCGGCTTGAAAAAACAAATCGGTATCAAAGGATTTTTGTGTGTATTGATTCTGTCGGACAAAATCACCTACCGCACCCTTGAATTTTTCGAGGTGGCCATAAACTGTGGTTTGACCATTGGGGTGGGTGACAAACAATGCATACCCATAACCATAAGAACTGATCCACGCCCTGGAAACAAATCCTTGTTTGGCAGTTATTACGGGAACACCCACCATATTATTAGTCCGGATATCTATGCCTGCGTGAAAGTGTGTGGTGCGTAATTCACCCATCGTTCCGGCAAGGAGCCCTGACTGACCTGGATTTACCGGAAAGCGATAATGAAAATCAAGAAATGAGCTTGCTGGTGCAGGATCGGAAACACTGAATTGTCCGGAGGAGTTGATCGCGGCAAGAAGGCAAAGAATAAAAATGGTTAAAGGTTTATTCCATTCAGGAATCAGGTGGTCATTCATTGTACTTCTCCGCATCGGCCCACTTTCAAATGATCACTTAACCACAAACTCCAACAACTTTTCATTTTCAATATATGCGGATAGTTTATCTCCAACGACCACCGAGCCAACGCCTTTTGGCGTGCCGGTAAAAATCAAGTCACCGGTCTTAAGGGTGAAAAAGCGGGACAAGTAAGCGATAATATAATCAAAACTAAAAAGCATCAGGTCCGTGTTTCCCTGTTGCCGGATCACGCCGTTTACTTCCAAACTGAAATTGATGTCCTTTAAATTCTTGAATTCGGAAACGGGAATGAATTTTCCTCCCATGGGAGCGGAGCCATTAAACCCTTTGGCAATGTCCCAAGGAAGGCCTTTTTCTTTTGCTTTTTGTTGCAGATCGCGGGCGGTAAAATCAATCCCTATTCCAATCTTATCGAAATATTTGGAGGCAAATTTTTCTTCAATATTTTTTCCATTCTTCGAAATTTTAAGAACAAGCTCGACCTCATGATGAATGTCCTTTGAAAAATCCGGATAATAAAATGGATCGTTGTTGCGCAGGAGGGCGGTATCGGGTTTGGTGAAGACGACTGGTTCCGCGGGCCGCTCATTGTTCAACTCTTGTATATGCTCTGCATAATTCCTGCCGATTGCAAAAATTCTCATAGAAACTGCTGTTTCGCAAATCTAAAAACATTTGGAAGCCTAATCTCCTTCCGACGCCGAATTTTTATTTTATTATCTAATTGCTTTTGTCGTTGATAATCATGGGCGACTTGCCATCGGTGATAATGACTTTGGAGTTGGGGGAAGTTACCAATTCCTTTAACACCTGAACCCCATTCCATTTCACCAGGATCTCACTCAGACTTTCTGATACGGTGCGGTTGTAATTCTTGATGGCCTCAGCCTCGATTTGCATCCGTTCGGCCTCTTTCTTTTGCTTGGAGATCACAAACTCCATCTGCAGTGATTCTTGTTCAGCCTTAAGCTTATTCTCTACGGCCTGGAATATTTGCGGCGGCATGGTTATGCTTTTTAACAGCACGGCATCGACCACAAACCCTTTGTCCTGAATGCCCAGTGCCGTTTCGTCAAAAATCTCTTTCTCCAGTTTATTGCGGTCAACCGCAAACAATTCTTTGGCATAGTACAATCCGCAGATGTGTCGGGCTACAGCCCGGAAATTACTTTCGACAATAACTTCCTGAAAGTTCATTCCGTATTTGGTATAAACTTCCCTGGCAGCATCGGGCCTTACGTGGTACAACAGCGCGATTTCGGACTTTACGGTCAGGCCTTCTTTCGTAGGCACATCCAGCGCATTAAACGCTTCCACGGTCCGTGTCGGGATTTTCTTTACAGTCGTGATGAAGGGATTAAAAAGGTAGGCACCCTGAGTGAGGTGGTCACCCTTGATCTTTCCTAAAGTCTGCTTAATACCGACCTGGCCTGGACGGACGATAGCACAAGAAGTAAAAACTAAAGCGATAACCGGACTGAAAAGCCAGCGGGAGGTTTTCATAATTGTAAAGATGGGTTAGTTAAAAGTCAGGTAATCGTGTAGCGATATACGAGAGGTTAATGATAGTGCTTGAAGGGCTAAAATTATGCCAGGTTTTGCCGGAGAATAGACAAAAGCATTCGTCATAACAATTTCCACTTGTGATTTCGCGTCTTTGCGGTAAAATTTCTTACTCAAGAGGCACCAAGCATTACTCCACCTCGTGCAGCCCGCATTCCTTATTGGAACTTTCCCACCACCAGCGGCCGGCGCGGACATCTTCACCCGGCAGGATTGCCCTGGTGCAGGGCGCACAACCGATACTGGGGAAACCTTTTTTATGCAAAGTGTTTATCGGAATAAGGTTATGGGCCAGAAACTTTTCAACGTCATCCATACTCCAGTGCAAAATGGGATTGTACTTGATCAGTTGGTGTGCGTCATCCCACTCTACGGTATGCATTTGCTGGCGGTTTGCAGACTGGTCGGAGCGAAGTCCTGTAATCCAAACTTTGGTGTCGGCCAGCGCACGTTTCAATGGTTCTACTTTTCTTATATGGCAGCACTCTTTTCTATTCTCTACGGAGGCATAAAAACTGTTTGGCCCTTTTAACCCTACTAATGTCTCTACCCGGGTTGAGTCTGGAAAGTAGATATTAATCGGCAGCTTATATTTCTTTTGTGTCAGGTCCAGCAAATCATACGTTTCCTGGAAAAGCCGCCCGGTGTCCAGCGTAAAGGCTTCAATGGACAATCCCTGGCCAATCCAATACGTGATGACCTGGTCTTCAAGCCCCAGTGAACTCGAGAATTTGGCCTGTGCACCAAAATGTTTGCTCACCCACCGCAAACCTTCTTCGGGCGCGAGTGCTTCCAGTTCTTTTTTTACTGCTGAGAAATCCATAGAGAGGTAACAAAACCTGGCCGCGAATAATTCTGAATTTTGAATCTTAAATTTTGAATTTTGAATTTACCGTACTGAGCTTGATTTCGGTAAGCTTTCGTTTTGTGTCGAGCGGAAAATCACCGTTGATCATCCAGTCATAATAGGAAGGTTCGTCCTTGAAAACTCGGAGTACCGGTTTATTGCGGTGTTTGCCAAAATTGAAAATGGCTTCCCCTTTTTCATTGCGGACCATGCGGCCTGCCAGGTCAATGATACCGGAAGAAGTTAAGCGGTTTAACTCCTCCATATCGTTTTTTATTACACCCAAAGGATTGCCCAGCCCATCGGTAACCGGAAGGTTTTCATACCGCTCAATTTGAGAAAACAATACCTCCATGGTAGCCTGGGTGTCGGCTTCGGCGGTGTGGGAGTCCTCCAATTCCTTACCGCAATAGAATTTGTAGGCGGCGGCAAGATTTCTCTTTTCCATCATATGAAAAATCTTTTGAGCATCAATAATCCGCTTGCGGCTATAATCAAAATCAACACCGGCGCGCAAGAACTCTTCCACGAGGACAGGAACGTCAAATTTCAAAATATTGAAACCCGAGAGGTCACTGCCTTCAAAGAATTTTGCATAGTCCTTGGCTACATCTTTGAAAGTAGGTTTGTCTTGAACGTCTTCATTGGTGATTCCGTGGATGGCCGTGGATTCACTTAAAATGGGAATCGTGGGATTCAGGACATTCGATTTCTTCACCATTTCACCATTGGGCATCACTTTGATCACGGCAATTTCCAGGATACGATCCTGGGTGATGTTGATACCTGTGGTTTCAAGATCAAAAAAACACAAGGGTACTTTAAGATTTAACTTCATGAAATCGAATTAAAATTTAGCCTTCAAATCCGGAGATGGCCAGATAAAACTGACCAGAAGTTATTCCGATTTTTTTTAATATTTCCTTGGCGGCATGGAGATTGCGAAGATTGACCTCTCCGCTGAGTTGAATTGGAAACCGCTCCTTGGCGTGAGAAATAAGAATGACCTGCCCCTTTTCTATAATGTTCGCGTTGGCCTGGTATGAAATGGCGGCAATTCCAGGCCTTTCTTTTTTGCCGATAGATTGCGCTGGCTCGGTTTCACTGTATATGAGCACACCTCCTTTGGGCGTGCCATCGGCAAACTGTTTGATTACCAGTTCGTCTGAGTTTTCAATTTCACTGATTACCCCAATGTGATGTTGGTACTTAAGAATGGCGGCAGTTGGCTTCTCTTTTTCCTGAATAATAATGATCGGGGCTTCTGTAATGCGTGTCAGGGAAGTTGCTCCATTGAGCTGAATCTGCGTGACAAAGTCAAATTCACGGTGATAATGCTTCAATATATAAATTACGATGGCGGAGATCATGATACTTTGACGTCCCGTAACCACAACACGTTGCTTGTCTACGCTTTGGCTGTAAACAAACTCCGGATCTGCTATTTTCTTTTCTTGCTCCATGAACCCTTTATCCCAGACTTAAAATAAGGTAAAAGGATTGGTCTTTGAAAGAATTCATGTAGAACAGTTTAGCATCCACAGTGTCAACGGATTATGGGTCATGATCCAAAGTGAACTTTATTTCTCTGTAATTTATTCACAATGCTCAGGGTTATTGTGCGTAGATTGTTTAAAAGTTGTTGAAGTCAAAAATGATTTTACGTTTACGTTTGCGACTGGAATTTATGGGATTTTAGGGATTATAGGATAAAGGATTTCAAGATTAGACAACAACCACTACGAATGGATCAACGATCAACGTCACTGAGGGTAAGTGCCACGGGCACCGGTAAGGCAAACAGGCTTGTGCGGGACATTGCCGACAGTCTGGGAAAATTGCCGCCTCAGGCGCTTGATCTGGAGGAAGCTGTATTGGGTGCCCTCATGCTCGAAAAAAATGCGCTGACCGCCGTGGTCGAATTCCTGCGCCCCGATCACTTCTATTCTGAGCAACACAAAGAGATTTATACCGCCATCGTTGACTTATTTAAGTCTTCAGATCCAGTGGACATGCGTACCGTGGTAGCCCAACTCCGAAAGAACGGAAAATTGGAAATAGTTGGTGGTGCTTACTATATAGCAGAGTTGACCTCCAAGGTCAGCTCCGCGGCAAACATTGAATACCACGCTCGAATTATTATAGAGATGGCCATAAAACGCGATCTTATTCAAATCGCATCCCAGGTCCATCACGATGCCTATGAAGACACTACCGATGTGTTTGAATTGCTGGATAAAACCGAGCAATCTATTTTCAAGATTTCAGACGCCAACCTGCGCAAGAATTATGACAACATGAAGTCGCTCATGTATCGGGCGATTCAGGAACTACAGGAAAAGAAGAACCACAAGGACGGCCTCACCGGAATCCCTAGTGGATTCTCACGCCTTGATCGGATCACCTCCGGTTGGCAAAAGTCGGACTTGATTATTATTGCATCCCGGCCGGGTATGGGTAAGACGGCTTTTGTAGTTTCCGCTTTGCGCAATGCGGCCATTGATTTCAATTTTCCGGTAGCCATCTTTTCACTTGAAATGGCTTCACTGCAGTTAGTCAACCGCCTGATTTCAGCAGAAGCAGAATTGGAATCCGAGAAAATCAAAAAGGGAAACCTAGCAGAATTTGAATGGCAACAATTGGTACACAAGACCAACCGGCTTTCCAGTGCGCCAATTTTTATTGATGATACTCCTGCATTATCGATCCTGGAGTTGCGCGCCAAATGTCGCCGGCTTAAGGCAGAACACAACGTACAACTCATCGTCATTGATTATTTACAATTAATGAAGGGGGAAATGAGTGGCAACCGTGAGCAGGAAATTGCTTCCATTTCAAGGGCTTTGAAGGGAGTCGCCAAGGAGTTGAATGTTCCCGTGATTGCGCTTTCGCAGTTGAGTCGCGGAGTGGAGACCCGGGGTGGAGACAAACGGCCCCAGCTTTCGGACTTGAGAGAATCCGGATCCATTGAACAGGATGCCGATATTGTCATGTTCCTTTACCGCCCTGAATATTATAAAATTGATCAGGATGAAGACGGTATGTCAACCCAGGGAATGGCTGAAGTGATCATTGCCAAACACAGGAATGGTTCTTTGGATACTGCCAAGCTTAAGTTCATCGGTAAGTTCACCAAGTTCACCGACTTCGATGACCGTCCCGCAAGCGAGAACCCATTCTCAGGAATGATTACCCGCGAAAGCCGGGTGAATACTTCCCGCGACAGCGCCCCTCCTCCAAGACCAGATGAGGAGACACCTTTTTAATCGATTTTGCTTTTTTATTTTCTGGTCGCCTTTGTACCTTGAGGGTAATCACTTGGTATGAAAGCACTCGTCCTAACAGCTCCTGGCCAAATCGAACTCAAAGATGTTGCCAAACCTACATTGTTGCCAGGCAAAGCCCTCGTCAAAATAAAAGCAGCAGCACTCAACCGGCGCGACGACTGGATCAGAGAAGGGAAATATCCCGGCATTCGGTTTGGTGTGACCATGGGCTCCGACGGCGCGGGCGTGGTCGAAGAAGTTGCCGATGCCGCCAACCAGGATTGGGTGGGACAGGAAGTAGTAATCAATCCGAATATTGATTGGGGAAAGGACCCGGAAGTCCAGGCTAAGAACTACACGATTTTGGGAATGCCGGTCAACGGTACCTTTGCGGAATACATCGCTGTTGATATTGATCGACTCCAGCGTAAACCATTGCATCTTGATTTTCTTCAGGCAGCAACGTTGCCATTAGGTGGCCTTACCGCCTTTCGGGCCTTGTTCCGACGCGGCGCGCTGCGGGCCGGTCAAAATGTATTGATCTCCGGTTTTGGTGGCGGGGTTGCACAGTTTGCTTTCTTGTTTGCCAAAGCCGCAGGGGCCAATGTTTATATTACTTCAGGCAGTGATGAAAAAATAGCGCGCGCACTGAAGATGGGTGCAAAGGGGGCCTACAACTATAAAAAGGAATCCAACTACAGCGATCTATGGAAAACCAAAGGCGGATTTGATCTGGTGATCGACAGTGCAGGGGGAGACCAGGTAAATAATTTTATCAAAGTGTTAAAACCATTTGGTAAGATTGTTTTTTATGGAGCTACCAACGGCATTGCTTCCAAGGTCGATTTGTATCGCATGTTTTGGCATCAGCTTGCCTTGCAGGGCACGACCATGGGTAACGATAACGAATTCAATGAGATGCTCAACTTTGTAAGTAAGCATGAGATCAGACCAGTGATTGATTCGATCCGCCCATTCTCAAAAATTGCTGAATCATTCTCCGACATTACAAAACCCAACAAGGTAGGGAAGATTGTATTTCAGGTCTAGCTATCCGGCCAGGCAGGCTTTCCTCCATGCCCTCCTAAGTTAAAGTATCTCAGTCGAGTTCATCGTACATACTCTGTAATTCCGCTAACGCTTTTTTGTCACCCGATATATTCGTTTTTTGAATACCGGTTTCTAAAATATGCTTGGCTTTTGGAAGGTCTCCAAGGGTGATGTAAAAATGACCAGCATGGTAATACACCGGAAGATAATTGGGGTGATGGGCTAAAATAGTATCAAACAATTCCTTTGCTTTGGGCGGATCAGTTTTCACCCATTCCAGCGCCAAAGCATAAATGGGAAAAGGATCGGTAGGATCTTCCCTGGCATATTGTTCCAGCAATTTTAGGCGCTCCAAATTCATACCCAGGTTTTTCTGTTTTACAGGCTCGGATTTAGATTTTTATCCTTTATCTTGAGGCCTTATGTTGGGAAAGCTATGAAGATTTTAGTTTGCATTACACACGTTCCGGATACGACCTCCAAAATCAATTTTATTGATAACAACACACGGTTTGACGCTAATGGCGTGCAATTTATCATCGGGCCGTACGATGATTATGCCCTGGCCAGGGCGATTGAACTCAAGGAGGCACTTGCCGCGACCGTTACGGTTTTGAATGTGGGGCCAGCGGATACCGAACCGACATTGCGTAAGGGATTGGCCATTGGGGCAGATGATGCCATCCGCGTCAATGCCGAGCCAACCGATTCGTTTTTTGTTGCCAGTCAGATAGCTGAACAAGCCAAAGGATATGACCTGATCCTGATGGGAAGGGAGTCGATTGATTTCAACGGCGGGGTGGTTCATAGCCAGGTGGGAGAGTTATTGGGTTTGCCTTCTTTTTCACCGATCATGAAACTGGAAATTGAAGGGACCAAAGTGAAAATGGTGCGGGAAATCGAAGGGGGTAAGGAGACATTGGAAGCAAGCCTTCCGCTCGTTGCCGGTTGTCAGGAACCCATTGCGGAATGGAAAATCCCTAACATGCGTGGAATTATGTCGGCACGGACAAAACCATTGAAAGTTGTGGAACCGAAAGTCATTGATCAACCAACGCGCGTTATAAAATTTGAATTGCCAGCTCCCAAGGGCGCTGTGAAGATGATTTCTTCGGATAATGTGGGGGAATTGGTCGCACTACTTAAAACTGAAGCGAAAGTACTTTGATTTAATTTTTTAAAATTGATGACCACCGGTAATCCTGGCGGAGAACGCTTCATAATTTTTAAATTTTAATTTGAGTCTTAAAATCATAAATAAAGAAAAATGTCAATTTTAGTATTTCTGGAAAGTGCTGAGGGTAAAATCAAGAAGACTTCTTTGGAAGCGGTGGTTTATGCGCATGCGATGGGCGGATTGGTTACTGCCATTGTGCTGGGAAGTGCGGAAAAATCGGAATTGGACGCAATCGGGAAATATGGTGCAGCAAAAGTTTTGCACGCATCCGACGATCGCCTAAATCAAGGGAATGCGAAAGCGTATTCGGTAGTATTGTCCAAAGCAATGCAGGATGTGAATGCGGATATATTGGTGTTGGCCAATTCTTCGCTGAGTACTCCGGTGGCGGCGCTGGTTTCGGTGAAACTGGACGCGAGCCTGGCCACCAATGTTGTGGAACTTCCTAATGCAGGCAATGGCTTTGTTGTAAAAAGAAGCATCTATACCGGAAAAGCTTTTTCGTTTGTGGAGCTAACCAAAGCAAAGAAAGTCATTGTCATAAAAAAGAATGCTGCCGAATTAAGAGAAATGGGTGGAAGCGCGGCGGTGGAAAACTATCCGGTAACCCTGGCGGATACGGATTTCAATGCTAAGATTACCGCCACCGAGAAGGCAACGGGTGAAGTACTGTTACCCGAGGCAGAAATTGTTGTGTCGGGTGGGAGAGGAATGAAAGGCCCCGAAAATTGGGGTATGCTGGAGGAGTTGGCAAAGACCCTTCATGCAGCGACTGGGTGCAGTAAGCCGGTTTCGGATATGGGCTGGAGACCCCATCATGAGCACGTAGGTCAAACGGGAATTAAAGTAGCTCCCCAACTTTATATTGCGATTGGGATTTCCGGCGCGATTCAGCATTTGGCTGGGGTTAACTCATCGAAATGCATCGTCGTGATCAATAAAGACGCCGATGCGCCATTTTTTAAAGCGGCGGATTATGGCATTGTGGGAGATGCTTTCGATGTGGTGCCCAAATTGACCGCCGCTATCAAGGCAGCGAAATAGAAGGGAATTTACTTTTTGATATAGAATTGTTAAATATTTTTTAATTTCAATTTTCCAGAATCCGCCTTGAAGAAAATCAGACTAGAAATACTTGGCCTTTCCTCAAGCCAGTCACAATCGGGGTCTTTTGCCCTGGTGCTGGGAGAGACAGAAGGCAACCGGCGACTTCCTATCATTATTGGAATGTTTGAGGCGCAAGCCATTGCCATCGAAATCGAAAAAATTATTCCCAACCGGCCCATGACGCACGATCTTTTTAAGTCGTTTGCCAACACATTCCATTTCCATGTGGAAGAGATTGTAATTTCTGACTTGAAAGAAGGTGTATTCTTTGCAAAGGTTGTTTGTACCGATGGCTTAAAGAAAACAGAAATCGATGCGCGTCCGTCCGACGCCATTGCCATTGGACTTCGTTTTGATTCTCCCATTTTCACCTACGAAACCATTTTGGCCGAAGCGGGTATTGTTCTGACCGATCAGGAAGAAGAGGAAGAAAAGGAGAAGACGGAAACCAAACCAGAGCCGAAAGTAAAAGCAAAGAAGGAGAGTGCTAAGAAAGCTGCGGAAGACTACAAGAACTATTCTGTCGAAAAACTGAATGACTTGCTTAAGGATGCCATTGATAAAGAGGATTACGAGCGGGCAGCAAAAATCAGGGATGAACTAAGCAAACGTAATTGAGCATCCATTAATAAAGCGGCATGGATTACATCAGGGGCGGAGCCGGATTACTCTTCATCATAGCCCTGGCCTATCTTTTTTCAGGCAACCGGAAGTCGATTGATTGGAGACTGGTACTCATCGGGATTGTACTCCAGTTGCTATTTGGCCTCATCATCAGCCATGTAGACTTTGCACAGCATGCGTTTGGCTATCTAAGCGATAAGTTTGTGCGGTTCCTGGGCTTTGCCCAGAAAGGCGGTGAATTCCTTTTTGGTGACCTTGCCAAAAACAGCAATGGAAATCCGGAAGTAAAACATAACCTGGGTTTTCTTTTTGTATTTCAGGCCCTTCCCACCGTTGTGTTTTTTTCCGCCATCACTGCAGGGCTCTACTATCTGGGGATTCTTCAGAAAATAGTGTATGTTTTTGCATGGATCATGGCCCGCACCATGCGGCTTTCAGGTTCCGAAAGCCTAGCGGTAGCCGCCAATATTTTCGTGGGTCAGACCGAAGCACCGCTGTTGGTTCGGCCTTTCATTCCCACCATGACCAAATCAGAACTTCACACGATGATGGTAGGGGGGATGGCGCATATTTCCGGCAGTGTACTGGGTGCTTATGTTGCATTCCTCGGAGGCGGTGATGCGGCTCAGCAAGCAAAATTTGCCAGCTATTTCCTGGCAGCATCCATCATGAATGCTCCGGCTGCTATTATTATGGCCAAGATTTTTATTCCCCAGTCGGAGCCTGAGAAAATAGACCGCGAACTGAAAGTCAGTCAGGAACAAATAGGTGTAAATCTCATTGACGCGCTGGCACGGGGAGCATCCGAAGGGATAAAGCTGGCGATCAATATCGCTGCCATGCTGCTTGCTTTTATTGCAATTATTTATGCGGTAAATTGGGTAATGGTGGATTTTATTGGTGCCTACACCGGCTTGAATGATTTCGTTTTAACCAGCACAGGGGGTACTTTTAAAGGTTTTTCTTTGCAATATATCCTGGGCCAGATTTTCCGCGTTTTTGCATTTGCCATGGGCGTTGATTGGAGCGAAACATTATCAGTTGGGAGTCTCCTGGGACAAAAAATGGTAATCAACGAATTTGTGGCTTATCTTGATCTCGCAAGTATGAAAACGGCCGGCGTGTTGAGTGAAAAATCAGTTCGCATCGCAACTTATGCATTGTGTGGCTTTGCTAATTTCAGTTCGATCGCAATCCAGATCGGAGGAATAGGTGGAATGGCGCCCACACGGCAAGGCGACATTTCGAAGCTCGGCTTTCGGGCGATGATTGCAGCGTCACTGGCAACCATGATGACCGCCACGATTGCCGGGGCAATTTTTTAATGTATAGATATATGAGAGTAATCAATTCCTTGCTGGCCATGATGTTTCTGGTTTTTGCTTCGTTGCAAATCAATGATCCGGACCCTGTCATCTGGATATTGATTTATGGGACTATGGCGGTGGTGTGTGTGATGGCGATATTTCAGTATTACCTGCGATGGTTGATGATCATTCAATCCATTTGCTACATCACCTATTGTGTCATTTTGATCCCAGGGATTCGGCAGTGGCTCGCATCCAGTGACAGGTCATTGCTTTTTGATGAGTTGGCCAAAATGCAGTATTCCTATATTGAAGAATCGCGGGAATTTCTTGGACTGGTGATTTGCCTTGTCGTGTTGGCCGGATTATGGTTTAAATCCGCTCCAGTAAAAAGAAAGAACTGACCTCAAACGTTTGCATCTTGGAATTTTACCGGTGAAGTATCTTCCTTTTTTTAATGGTTAATCGATTTTAGAATTTCTACCTTGTATGTTGATTAACGCTTATGAGAGGAGATTCCAAGTTCTTAATCGCAACAGTAATGGTTCTTTCGAGTTGTGCAAGCCCGAAAGAAAAAATCCCCGATAAACTACCCATGGCAAAAAGTTCAGGCAAGATTGTTATCTATCAGCTGATGGCCAGGTTGTTTGGTAATCAGAAGACTTTAAATAGACCCTATGGCACCCTGGAAGAAAACGGGGTTGGGAAATTGCAGGACATCAACAATGCTGCGCTCAAAGGCATCAAAGATTTAGGGACGACACATGTCTGGTTCACGGGTGTGCTAGAGCACGCCTTGCTTACCGATTACACAAAGTTTGGAATCCCGTTGGATGATGCGGATGTAGTCAAAGGTCGTGCAGGCTCGCCATACTCGATAAAGGATTATTACGATATCAACCCGGATTTGGCCGTCAATGTCGCTAACCGGATGAATGAGTTTGAGCAATTGGTAGAGCGTACCCACCAACAAGATATGGGGGTAATCATCGACTTTGTTCCCAATCACGTTGCGCGAGCTTATAAATCGGATGCAAAACCAGAGGGGGCAAAAGACTTTGGGGAAGAAGATAATAAAGCGGTGTCGTTCAGTCCGGCCAATAACTTTTATTATTTGCCGGGACAATCATTTCAGCCACCGAAGGATTATGTGCCACTGGGAAACAATCTATTCCCTACCAAAGACGGAAAATTTGAAGAGACTCCTGCCAAAGTTACCGGCAACGATCAGTTCACCGCCTCGCCTGGAATAGGCGACTGGTTTGAAGCAGTGAAATTGAACTATGGCGTAGATATTCAGAACGATCGAAAAACATTCTTCGATCCTGTACCGAGCACCTGGGAGAAGATGCGCGAGATACTTTTGTTTTGGACAAAGAAAAAGGTGGACGGCTTCCGGTGCGATATGGTTGAGATGGTGCCCGTAGAATTCTGGCATTGGGTGATTCCACAAATCAAAGCCGTAAATCCACAAATACTTTTTATTGCAGAAATTTATAACCCTGCCCAGTACCGAAATTATCTGGACCATGGCCGTTTTGATTTTCTTTATGATAAAGTGCAATTGTATGATACCCTGCGTTTGTTGGTAAATCAGCATGCTACCGTAACCGATATTCCCAGAATACAACAAAGCCTTTCGGGTATCAATCACAACATGGTACACTTCCTTGAAAACCATGATGAGCAACGTTTTGCTTCGCCTTTTTTTGCAGGGGATGCGTGGAAGGCGATTCCAGCTATGGTCGTCAGCGCCACCATTGACCGTGGACCGATCATGATTTATTTTGGTCAGGAGGTAGGGGAGCCAGGCACCGGAGTGGAAGGATTTAGTGGCGAGGATGGCAGGACAACGATTTACGATTATTGGGGAGTTCCGCAGCATCAGAAGTGGGTGAATGGTGGAAAATATGATGGAGGCCAATTGAGTGATGAACAAAAGCAGCTTAGGCAATTTTACGGTGACATACTGAATTTGGCCACAAACAATCCAGCCATCGCCAGGGGTGATTATGCTGATCTGACGGAGTACAATGTAGGTGTTAAAAATACTTCAGATAGGATTCAGACTTTCATTCGTGTGGCTGAAGATGATCGACTGATTATCGTCTCCGGATTTAATTCAAAATTGGAACACGTGAAAATTCAATTATCTAAAGAAGCTATAGACAAATTCAAATTAGCGCAAGATGGTGTTTACATCGGCCGGGATTTATTGCGGAGTGGCACGGAAATCGGCCTGGATTCACATTTTACTTTTGAATTGGATATCCCTCCTTACAGTTCATTTATTTTTAAAATTAAATGATCTGTGAATAGGAAATCAATCGCTGCTATCCTGTTGTTTTTCACCCTGGTTTCGTGCAAAGAGATGCAACACGAAACAGCCCGCTGGCCCTTTGGAGTAAAGTACGAAGTATTCGTTCGTGCCTTTGCCGATGGAAATGGAGATGGCATAGGTGACTTAAAGGGACTTGCTGCGCGATTGGATTATCTAAAAAACCTTGGCGTAAATGGCCTTTGGCTTATGCCAATCATGAAATCACCGTCGTATCATAAATATGATGTGGTGGATTATAAAAGTATAGATCCGGAGTATGGTACCGTGCAAGACTTTAAAAAATTGGTGGATCAAGCCCATCAACAGCATATCAAGATTATCGTGGACCTTGTCTTGAATCACACAAGCTCCGACCACCCTTGGTTTCAAAGTGCCATCAAGGATGTGAATAGCCCTTATCGGAATTATTATGTTTGGGCAAAGAAGGATTCCATTCGCAAGCAGATTTCAAAAAAAACCATCACGCTGGATTCGGATAACATTACTCAGTGGCACGCTGTTCAAGGCGATACCCTGGCAGAGCATTATTACGGATTTTTCTCATCCCGCATGCCGGACCTGAATTTTGATAACCCAAAAGTAAAAGACGAGATTGTGGACATCGGGAAATTCTGGCTGTCTGATATGGGTGTGGATGGTTTCCGGCTTGATGCGGCGAGGCATATTTTTCCTTCTGATCGCGCAACTGACAATCATGCCTTTTGGATTTGGTTTCGGACGGAAATGGAGAAAATCAATCCACACGTTTACCTTGTTGGTGAAGTTTGGGCCAAAGCAGAAGATATGGCGCCGTATTTGAAAGGCCTTCCTGCATTGTTCAATTTTGATTTGGGTAACGCCATCACCAGCGTAGTTAACGCGGGTCAGGATACAATCGGCCTGATGTCGGGATATAAGAAAATCAATGATGCATATCTTCATTCCACCGACCAATACCTAGATGCACCTCTCCTGAAAAATCATGACCAGGGGAGAATATTGAGTTTATTGGATAATCGTCTGGACAGGGCCCGGGTGGCTGCAGGCATCCTTCTTACCTTACCGGGGACACCCTATATTTATTACGGTGAGGAAATCGGGATGAAGGGCTTAAAACCAGATGAACGGATTCGCGAGCCTTTTATTTGGGATTTTGGTAAAAGTGATCCACTGCAAACTACCTGGGAGAAGCCGTGGTTCAGCACCGACAGGACTGTTACACCTTTGAGCAAACAAAAGAAAGATCATCATTCCCTGTTCAATTTCTACAAAGACCTTATTCATTATAGGAATTCAAGCAGGGTACTTTCCGAAGGGGTTCTGGAAACCGTTCCTTTTAAGGTGAATGAAGTGGTAAGCTTTATTCGGACATTGGGAGAGGAACGGGTGTTGGTGCTGCACAATATTTCGGATGTAGCGGTAACGCTAAGAATGGATGGAGTCCTGGCGCTGTTTACAACAATTGATTTTGACTTCAAGGGTGGCGCCAAACGTATTGGAGATGAGTTGGTTTTGCCAGCCTATTGCTCAGTGACGATGAAATAAATTGTATGAGAAACGGAAAATTGCGTGTGGTGGTTGAAAATGTACAGCCCGTCGTGGATGGGGGTGTGTATTTGGCCAAGCGCACAGTCGGCGAAACCGTTGACGTGTCGGCCCATATTTTTGGTGATGGTCATGATCACATCCGGGCGCGTGTTTTATTCAGGAAATCCGGAACGACTTCCTGGCAGCACAAGGAAATGCGGCCGACCTATAATGACGAATGGATCGCTTCTTTTCTGGTGAGTGAAATAGGAAAATATGAATTTACGATTCTCGCATGGTTAGATCACTTTGACACCTGGCTCGATGGATTTAGAAAGAAATCCGATGCAAAAGTAGATGTTCATGTTGAGTTAATGGAGGGGGCTATCTTTTTGAAAACCATTGCCGGAGAAAACAATCCAAACTTGCTTGGCCTGGCGAAAAAGCTCGAGGACAAACTTCACTATGGTAACGCCGTAGCTAGCGTTTTAAGTGAAAACTTTGCAAAGATTATTTATGAAAACCCACTCATTGAAAATGAAACCAGGTCAAAAGAGTTTCAAATAATGGTTGAATCTAAAAAGGCTTTGTTTAATTCCTGGTATGAATTGTTTCCAAGGTCGGGTTCAATGCAGCCGGGCAAACACGGAACCTTCCAGGATTGTATCCGGCTGCTGCCCCGCGTGGCGGCCATGGGGTTCGATGTCTTGTATTTTCCACCCATTCATCCGATCGGAAAAGTCAACCGGAAAGGGAAGAACAACAATGTTCGTGCAAAGGACGGAGAACCGGGCTCACCCTGGGCGATAGGAAGTGATGAAGGCGGACATAAATCCATCTTGAGCGAGTTGGGTACATTGGAAGACTATAAAAAACTTATAGCGGAAGCAAAAAAACTAGGAATTGACATCGCCCTCGACCTGGCCTTTCAATGTGCGCCCGATCATCCGTACGTGAAAGAACATCCTGCGTGGTTTAAGCAACGACCGGATGGATCGATTCAATATGCTGAAAACCCACCTAAGAAATACCAGGATATTTATCCGTTCAATTTTGAAACCGACCAGTGGAAGGAGCTTTGGGAAGAGTTGAAGTCGGTAGTGCTGTATTGGACTGAGCAGGGGGTAAAAATTTTTCGGGTGGATAATCCCCACACCAAGCCGATCCCTTTCTGGCAATGGCTTATCGGCGAAGTGAATCGGGAGTATCCCGATGTCATCTTTTTGGCGGAAGCTTTTACGCGTCCAAAAATTATGGATGCGTTGGGTAAAATTGGATTCACGCAAAGTTATACCTACTTCACATGGCGCGTAACCAAGCCGGAGATCATCGAGTATATGAACGATCTGGTGTTTGGACCCTCGAGAAATTATTTTCGACCTAATTTCTGGCCCAATACACCCGATATCCTGCCTTATCATTTGCAGCATCACGGGGAAAATAGCTTTATTCTTCGATATGCCCTGGCAGCGACACTCTCCTCCAGTTATGGCATGTATGGACCGGCTTATGAGTTTTATGAGAATTTACCCGTTGAAGGAAAAGAGGAATATTACAATTCCGAAAAGTATGAGATACGGCATCACGATTGGAAAAGAACCACCCGGATGACCGACATCATTTCGTTGGTGAACAAAGCCCGAAAAGAAAACGAGGCATTGCAATCTACCTGGAACATTCAGTTTTGCACAATTGAAAATGCCAACCTGATCGCTTATTGCAAAACCACAGATGACCTAAGTAATATTATTTTGGTCGTAGTTACCCTTGACCCCAACAGTAACCAGACCGGCTATATTCAGTTGCCAAAAGAAAGGCTTAAATTGGGAAATAAGATTAATGTTAAAGTACGCGATCTGATTACAGATGAGCACTACACGTGGACGCAGGAGTGGAATTTTGTTGAGTTGAATCCCCACAAGATGCCGTTCCATTTATTTCAATTACAACTTCACGAGTCCAATATGTAATTATGGCTGCGAACGGAAAAAAAGACCCGCTTTGGTTTAAAGATGCCATTTTTTATGAGTTGAGCGTAAGGTCATTTTACGACAGTAATAACGATGGCATTGGAGACTTTCCCGGTCTGATACAAAAGCTCGATTACCTTGAAGACCTCGGTGTCAATGCACTTTGGCTCTTGCCATTTTATCCATCACCGCTGAAAGACGACGGATTTGACGTTACCGAATATTGTGACATCCATCCAGACTATGGGTCGCTCAAGGATTTTAAATTATTTCTGAAAGAGGCGCAACAGCGGGGGATACGGGTGATCACCGAATTGATTTTAAATCACACTTCCGATCAGCACCCCTGGTTTCAAAAGTCACGCAAAGCCAGAATAGGCTCGCGTTACAAAGACTACTATGTGTGGAATGATACGCCCGACAAATATAAAGAGGCTCGCGTCATGTTTTCCGATAATGAGTCTTCCAATTGGAGTTGGGACAATGAAGCCAAAGCCTATTATTGGCATCGGTTTTACCGACATCAACCCGAACTGAATTTCGAGAACCCTGAGGTGCAACTGGAGATCATTAAGGTTGTTGACTTTTGGTTGAAAATGGGTGTCGATGGCTTCCGGTTGTCCTCCGTTACTTTTTTGTATGAGGAAGAAGGAACCAATTGCGAAAGCCTTCCCCAGACACACGCTTTTTTGAAAAGGTTAAGGGCGCACATTGACAAATACTATGAGGACAAAATTCTGATTGCAGAAGCCAATCTCTGGCCCGAAGATGCTGCTGCTTACTTTGGCAATGGTGAAGAATGTCATATGAATTTTAACTATCCGCTGATGCCACGATTATTTCTTGGATTGCGGACAGAAGACAGTTATCCCATCATCGATATTATTGAACAGACTCCCGAGGCTCCGCCCAACAGTCAGTGGGCACTATTCCTTCGCAATCACGATGAGATCGGATTGGAAATGGTCACCGAAGAGGAAAAGGATTATCTCTTTAAGGCTTATGCTACCGACCCCAATACCAAACACAACGCAGGGATACGGAGAAGGCTTTCGCCATTGCTCAACAATGACCGGAGAAAGATAGAACTGCTTTATACCATCCTTTTCTCGCTTCCGGGCACCCCCGTGCTTTATTACGGTGATGAGATTGGTATGGGTGACAACATTTATCTGGGCGACCGATTTGGCGTACGAACACCGATGCAATGGAATATGAATCTCAATTCGGGATTCTCAGAAGCGAACCCGCAAAAGCTTTATTTACCGGTCATCACGGATCCGGTCTATCGCTATGAGTCAGTGAATGTTGCCACGCAGGATGAAAACCCTTCCTCACTGATGTGGTGGATCAAGAACGTACTCGCCATGCGGAAGCGGCTTAATGTTTTTGGCAGAGGGGATATGAAATTTATAGAGAGCTCGAATGCAAAGGTGTTGAGCTTTGTACGCAGCTATCAAAACCAGCGCATTATCGTGGTCGCTAATCTTTCTCAATTTTCACAAGCCACCACCCTCAAGCTCACCGACTTCAAGAGCTGCGATATCACTGAAGTATTTAGTCAAAATCGGTTTATGAGCGTAGAGGGCGAGGAGTATTCGATCACGCTTGGCCCCTACGGATATTTCTGGTTTCAGGCCGACGACTCAGAGAAGAAAGACCAGACAGGGGGATCCAATGAGTTACAACTTTTCAATACCGACGTTGCCTGGGATAAAGTATTTGCTAACTATCAGGAAGTGAGGGTGTTTGAGCGTAAGATTCTACAATCCTTTATGAAGAAATGCCGGTGGTTTGGCGGCAAGGCCAAGACCATCAGCAAAATGGGAATTCACAAAGTGATCCCACTCAAGGTAGAAGGCGATATTCATTTCCTCACCATCATTGAGGTTCATTATGTGCAGCGTTTACCGGATTTGTATTTTTTGCCGCTGGGTTTTGTGCCGGCGGATAATATTTTTGATAAGGTGGAGTATACGGCCCAAAGTGTCGTGTGCCGGGCAGAGATACAAGGCAAGTCGGGTTTCATTTTGGACAGCAGTTATGACCGCTCCTTTCGAGATTTGCTTTTTGCCAACATGGAGCGAAGGGTGAGAATTAAAGAAGCTGATGGTGTGTTGGAATTTAACTCCAGCGTATTCACCAAACTCAATTCAGATCAGGTGGAGTCGAAGATACTGAAAGCCGATCAAAGCAACACGGCCATTATTTACAACGAGCAGTACTTTTTCAAGTTCTACCGGAAATTGGAAAAGGAGATTAATCCTGACCTGGAAATTGTTCGGTTTCTTTCAGAGAGTACGAACTTTCGCAATGCACCAAAGTATGCCGGAAGCATGGAGTTTCACGACAACGACGGCAAAACGATCGTCCTGGGGTTGCTGCAGGAAAAAGTGGAAAACCAGGGCGATGCCTGGAATGTAACGATTGATTCAGTAGGACGCTTTTATGAAAGAATACTAACTAGGGTAAAGAAAGAGAAGATACCCAAATTGATCAATCGGTCGGCAATCAAATTTGAGGAAGCACCGGAGATCATTCAGGAATTTATTGGAAGGGGTTTTTATGAACGGGTTGTACGCCTTGGGCAGCGTACTGCAGAAATGCACCTTGCGCTGGCTTCGGACTCCTCGAACCCAGCTTTTGCTCCGGAAAACTTTACCACCAATTATCAGCGTTCATTATATTCATCATTAAGGAAGCTGGTGAAAGACCGGTTTCGATTATTGGAGAACGCTTTGCCCAAATTGAATCCCGAAACACAGGAGCTGGCGCGCAAGGTGCTCGCTTTGGAAGAGCAGGTACTCGAATGCTTCAGCGAAATTTACCTGGTCAGGATCCAGGCTTTGAAAACACGTATTCATGGAGACTTCCATTTGGGTCAGGTTCTTTTCACCGGCAAGGATTTTATCATTATCGATTTTGAAGGTGAACCTGGATTTTCATTCAGTGAACGCAGATTGAAGAAAAACCCCATGAAGGATGTTGCGGGTATGATTCGATCTTTTCATTATGCCGCCTTTGGAAAGATCCTGCTAAACGAAAATTACCGGGAGCGTGACCTGGAGTTTTTGGAACAATGGGCGGAACAATGGCAACACTATGTAAGCCGGTTTTATTTGGATGCCTACCTCGAAAAAATGGGCAAACCACGTGAGCTCTCTGAGGAAGATGAAGTGCTTCTTCGAACCTACCTCATCGAAAAGGCGGTTTATGAGTTGGGTTACGAATTAAATGGGCGTCCCGATTGGGTAAACATACCGTTACGCGGAATCTATTATTTGATGCAACGTTATTTTTTATCCAAAGAAGAAAAGAAGAAGAAGTGATGTATCGCTGTGGTCCAAAACAAATTGCGCTATGGGTAAAAAAATGAAAACAAAAGTAAAGTCAGTCACTTCGGAGGGTTTTAGCTTGCTCACTGATTTCGATATTCATCTTTTCAAATCCGGAAAGCATTTTAGGTTGTATGAAAAATTAGGAGCACACCCCGCGGAATTCAAAGGTGATACGGGGGTCTATTTTGCAGTTTGGGCTCCCAATGCCAGGGCTGTATCCGTAATCGGAAACTTTAATCACTGG
>JAYVXP010000302.1:0-9636 GCA_043785125.1 Bacteroidia bacterium | reverse complement strand
GAGTAAACTCCACTTGGTTCGATTTATTGTCATATACCAGTCGGCATTTGTACAATCCTGAATCCGGTTTTGTAAATTGACCTAACCGTGTTTCAAGGTTTATTGCTTCATCCACGCCATACAGATCTCTCATCGCAGTGCGCATACGGCGTTCATGATAATCCAGGTTGATAAACCGACCATCCTCAAGCCTTATCGTTTCAATCAACCGGGACATAAATTTTATCTATGGCTTCCTGGTACTCACTATTAACTTCACTTTGGGTGGTAATCCCTCCACCACTCCTGTAATACAACGCATTTCCCTTCTTTTCGATATACCTGATCATGACAGCGCTATCCAAACGCGTTCCGTCAAAATAACCAAAAACTCCGGTATAATAATTTCGTTTCTCCTGTTCGGCTTCCTGGATAATTCGTACCGTTTTTGTTTTAGGCGCTCCGCTTACCGAGCCAGCCGGCAACAACTTCACCAAAATGGAGCCCAGTTTCGATAAATAATCGTCGGGCAATTTCCCCACGATTTCGGAGCTGACCTGAAGCAGGTTTTTATGATTAGTTTTGAGCTCATCGATATATCGAAACCGGGTAACGGAAACATGGGACGCCACCAGGCTGAGGTCATTGCGCATCAGGTCAACGATGGTAATGTGTTCTGCCAATTCCTTTGGGTCATTCATTATGACTTCTCTCGCAAGGGGGAGGTCTGCGTCGATCGTCCCTTTCATCGGGAATGCCTTGATTTTTCCATCCGCGATCCGAACAAAAGTCTCCGGGGAAAAAACCAGAAAGTCATCTCTAAATAACAGTTTGTATTTGGCGTTGGCCCGACCAAATAATTCTCGTAGGTTTTGATCTGTTTGTATTTTGGTTTTAATGGTGAGGTTAGTCAGAAAAGAATCACCGTAATGGAGGTGACCCGATACCACGTTAAATTTCTTTTGGTATTCCCCAAAGGGCACTGGGTGTTTGACCAGATTCAATGGCGTGTTTTGCGTTTCCCGGTCAACATTGGAATAGCCTTGAATTGCAAAAAGAATATGATTGGCCATTGCTTCTTCCAGTTTACAAGCAAAGGGTTTCTCCTGTTCAAAATCCACGACAAACAAAAAGGGGGCTTTTTCCTGCCCCCAATGGTTTAGTCTGACTTCAAACTCATGGATGCTCATATCGCTTTTTTTATCCCGCTCAAAAAAAAAAGGTAAAATTAAAACACATAAAAGACACTGTCAATCCTGAGCAGCTAAGGGATATTCATGTATTTATGAACCTGGAGTGAAATTTTCCATTTTGGATGGGCCTTCACGTATTCAACGATCAGCGGAAGCATTTCTTTTTCCCTTGACCATTCCGGTTGCAAAAAAAGCTGACATCCCGGTTTTACCTGTCCGGCAAACTCCTCAGCCCAGGCCATATCGTTCTTGTGAAAAATAACAACCTTGAGTTCATGCGCCTTTTCCGGAAAGGAAGAATGCGGTGCCTTAAATTTTTTCGGAGAGAAACACACCCAATCCCATCTGCCCGTGAGCGGATAGGCTCCTGACGATTCAATATGGGTCTTTAATCCCACCTGTTTCAATTCTGCGGTGAGTCCGGAAAGATCGTACATAGCAGGCTCTCCACCCGTTACCACTACGATTGCGCCTCCGCTGGCCTTGGCCCGTTTGGTCATTTCCTTTACACTGACGATGGGGTGATCCGCGGCGCTCCATGAATCTTTCACATCACACCAAACACAACCAACATCACACCCTGCAAGCCTTATGAAATACGCTGCGTGACCCTGGTAGGCGCCTTCGCCCTGAATGGTGTAAAAGTCTTCCATCAAAGGAAGCATTTGTAACGAAATCTTTTCCCTTATCTCCACCATGATGGATTATGGATTTCGGTTTTCCGTTGCGCGAAGAGTATTGAGCAGCAGCGAAGCAATGGTCATTGGGCCCACGCCGCCAGGAACGGGAGTAATAAAGGAACACTTCGGCGCCACGGATTTGAAATCCACATCTCCCTTTAAGGCAAATCCTTTTGGGAATTCGGGGCCTTCAACACGGGTTGTTCCGACGTCTACAACCACAGCGCCTTCTTTCACCATATCGCCCGTAATCAAACCGGGCTTGCCGACCGCGACAACAAGAATGTCGGCCTGGGTTGTAAAATTCTTTAAATCAACGGTGTATTTATGGCAGATCGTTACGGTGGCATGACCCTGCTCAACCAACAACATGCTTAGCGGTGCCCCGGCAATACGGCTGGCCCCCACGATAACACAATTCTTACCCTCGGTTTGAATATTATATCGTCTTAACAATTCCATGATACCAAATGGCGTCGCCGGCAACAGCAACGGATTTTTTGAAATGATACTACCGAAGTTATGATTAGTAAAGCCATCCACATCTTTGTCGGACCGGATTTTCTCTGTGATTTTTTCTACTGAAATATGAGGCGGCAGAGGGAGTTGCACAATGAAGCCGTCAACATCTTCATCCCTATTGACCTGGTCGATGTGCTTCATCAGTTTTTCTTCACTGATCGTATCGGCAAAACGCATCATGGTATAGTGAAACCCCACTTCCTTGCAGGCTTTTACTTTGAGATCGACATAGGTTTGACTGGCACCGTCATCCCCAACAAGAATAATGGCGAGGTGCGGCACTTTCTTGTTTTGCTGTTTGCGCTCGGCTACCTTCTGGGCAATTTCCTGCTTGATCTCCCCCGATACTTTTCGACCGTCGATCAGCGTGTAAGAGGTTTGTAACGTTTCTGGCATTGCTGTGTGAGATTATTTTCGGCTTACTGAAACTTCAGGATTTGTGACCATTCTTTTTCATGATGCTAAGGAAATACTTGTTCATTTCAGATTGTGTTCTATTGACCTCTTGTTGACGCTTCTCATATTCTTGTTGACGCTTTTCATATTCCTGTTGACGCTTCTCATATTCCTGTTGACGGCGGTGAGATTCAGCCTGTTCACGTTTGTAATCAACCTGTTGACGTTTGTAATCAACCTGTTGACGTTTGTAATCAGCCTGTTGACGCTTATGATCCTCTTGTTGACTTTTGTAAATTTCCTGTTGCTGCCTACTGTACTCTTTTTGTTCTCTTACAGATTGTTCCAGTTTTTTATCAAAGATTTCCATCCGGCTTTCCCCTTTCACCAGGCGTTTGATGGACAAGTCCAGCCTCCTGTCAAATTTCTCCATTCGCCTTTCGGCTTGCTTCATGCGTTTCTCAATGCCATCTAGTTGAATCAGCATATCCGATATCACTTCATCATAATTTCTTTCCATAAGATTTTATGTTTTAGCTAATCAATCTTTAACACCGCCATAAATGCCTCCTGGGGAATTTCTACATTGCCCACCTGGCGCATGCGTTTCTTACCCTTCTTTTGTTTTTCCAATAGTTTACGCTTCCGTGAAATATCGCCGCCATAGCATTTTGCCAATACATTTTTGCGGATGGCGCTTAGTGTTTCCCGGGCCACAATCTTTTGACCTATTGCGGCCTGTATGGCTACCTCAAACATGTGGCGGGGGATCAGTTCTTTCAGTTTCTCGCACAATTTTCTTCCCCACTCCTGCGATTTGTTGCGGTGAACGATCGCCGAAAGCGCGTCGATTTTTTCACCATTTAGCTGGACATCCAGCTTCACCATATCACTTTCGCGCATATCAATCAAATGATAATCCAGCGAGGCATACCCTTTCGAGATCGTTTTGAGTTTATCAAAAAAGTCAAAAACAATTTCTGCCAATGGCATTTCAAAAGACAATTCAACCCGGTCCGAAGTCAGGTACTGCTGATTCTTGATCTGTCCCCGGCGGTCCATACACAATTTAATAATCGGACCAATGAATTCCGATTTCGTAATAATCTGGGCACGGATAAAAGGCTCTTCAATAAAATCGATCGTGGTTGGGTCCGGCATTTCGGAAGGGGCGTTGATGTCCAGGATTTTTCCATTTGTGAGCTTGGCCCGGAATTGTACGGATGGAACCGTTGTGATGACGGTCATGCCGAACTCGCGTTCCAAACGTTCCTGGATGATTTCCATGTGGAGCATTCCCAAAAATCCGCAGCGAAATCCAAACCCGAGTGCAGCGGATGTCTCCGGTTCCCACACCAGCGACGCATCGTTCAGTTGCAGTTTTTCCATCGATGCACGCAGTTCTTCAAACTCGGAAGTATCCACGGGATAGATCCCGGCAAAGACCATGGGCTTAACATCTTCAAAACCCTTGACCGCCTCACCTGGGTTGTTGGCCAGCGTGATGGTATCCCCAACTTTCACTTCTTTGGCCACCTTGATTCCGGAGATGAGGTATCCAACATTCCCGGCGCTAATTTCATTTCGGGGAAATTTATCCAATTTGAGTACTCCGATTTCGTCAGCACCGTAATGCGTGCCTGCGTTCACAAACATAACTTTGTCGTTTTTCTTGATTGTGCCATTGAATACCCTGAAGTACACCTCAATACCACGAAAAGAATTGAACACAGAATCAAAAATCATTGCCTGCAGAGGTGCTTTTGGATCGCCTTTGGGGGCTGGAACACGACTGACAACTGCTCTTAAGATATCTTCAATACCAATTCCTTCTTTGGCGCTGGCGCGGATTACGGATTCACGCGTGCACCCAATAAGCTCAACAATCTGGTCGGTTACTTCGTCGGGCATAGCCGAGGGCAAATCGATCTTATTCAAAACCGGAATAATCTCCAGATTGTGCTCCACGGCCAGATAAAGATTTGAAATCGTCTGGGCTTGAATCCCCTGGGCGGCATCTACAATCAATAAAGCGCCTTCACAGGCTGCAATGGAGCGTGAGACCTCATAGGAAAAGTCAACGTGACCAGGAGTATCAATAAGATTGAGAGTATATTCTATGCCATCCTGTTTATAATTCATCTGGATAGCATGGGATTTTATGGTAATTCCCTTTTCCCGCTCCAAATCCATATTATCCAGTACCTGGGCGTGCATTTGGCGGTCCGTGAGCGTTCCGGTAACTTCCAAAAGTCGGTCGGCCAGGGTACTTTTCCCATGGTCGATGTGTGCGATGATGCAAAAATTACGGATGTTTTTCATTCCCAACATTCAACTCGATTTTATCAAGCGGCAAAGGTAGGGATTTTTGAAGGTTTATTGAAGGTGAGTTTTTGCTATTTGTGACCGGGAACTTGGTTTTTAACTATTTTTAGATTTTACTTGATAACGGTAGCCAGATCAACCTAAAACGGAAAATCAGCTAGAGAAAATTCCGGCAACCCTAATATAAAAACACAATTCATGAAAAAAATAATCACGATCGTTTGCCTCGGCATGTTGAGCATGGCCACGGATTGTAACCGAAGCAAAGACAACAATAAACCCGACACTAGTTTTTTCGCAAAGGGTGCCGACATTGGTTGGCTGACGCAAATGGAGTCGGAAGGAATTAAGTTCTACGACAGCAGTGGTACAGCACAGGATTGCATGCAAATTCTAAAAAATAAGGGTATCAATTCTATTCGGATCAGGGCATGGGTAAACCCCGCCGCAGGATGGAACAACACAAAGGACGTTGTGGTCAAAGCAGTGCGCGCTAAAAATATGGGAATGAAGATCATGATCGATTTTCATTACAGCGACACATGGGCTGATCCGGGACATCAGCCAAAACCCGTTGCCTGGACAAGTCTGAATTTTATAGCTTTAAAAACAGCGCTCTATAATTATACTATCGGCGTGATGGACACTCTAAAACTCAACGACATTACACCGGACTGGGTTCAGATTGGAAACGAAACCAATGATGGTATGTTGTGGGAAGATGGACGCGCTTCTGCGAGCATGAGCAATTTTGCAGCCCTGGTTGCCTCCGGGTACAACGCAGTGAAGACTGTGAGCAGCACCTCAAAAGTAATTGTCCATGTTTCAAACGGGTTTGACAACAGTCTGTTCCGATGGATGTTTGACGGATTGAAAGCCAACAGTGCATCCTGGGACATCATCGGCATGTCACTATACCCATCTTATGCCAGTGGCGGCGCAAGCAGCTGGAGCCAGGTCAACACTCAGTGCCTGAGCAACATGAACGATATGGTTTCACGGTATGGCACACCGGTAATGATTGTTGAAGTAGGTATGCCCGTGAATGATCCCGCCACCTGTAAGTCTTTTCTGGTTGACATCATCAGTAAAACAAAATCAGTGACCGGCGGCAATGGACTGGGCGTATTTTACTGGGAGCCGGAATGCCACAACGGGTGGCAAGGTTATGGGTTAGGTGCTTTTGACAATTCGGGAAAACCGACCATTGCAATGGATGCCTTTCTTAATTAATTAATTTCCTTTTTGTCTTGATCGCGATATCTTTTTGCCACCAAGGCACGAAGACACCGTTTGATTCTCTCATGATCGGTGAGTTAGAATTCGGATTTCCTTTGTGTCTTGATGGCGACCCCTTACTGCCAAGAAATTAATTCAGCGCGGCCAGACCGGCTTTCGCCACCTGCACGTCCTGAATGGACTGCATGCCGGAAGCGCCTATGCCTCCAATAATTTTTCCCTGATACAAAATGGGTTCACCCCCTTCGAGTGGAACCGCGCCGGGCAAGGAAAGAATTCTCAAGCCAGGGCCACCATTGGCAATGAGGTCTTCAAAATTTTTCGTTGATCGTTTGAAATTGTTAGCCGTCTTTGCTTTGCCGATGGCCACCTCAATAGATCCAATCTGAGTGTTATCCATTTTTTGGAAGGCGACTAGGTTTCCACCTGTGTCCACGATGGCAATTGCCATGGTCCATCCATTCCGTTCAGCCTCCTGAACTGCCGCGGCCATCATTTTTTCTGCCTGCCCAAGTGTTATCGGTGATCCGTATTGGATAGGTGAAGCGGCTGCGGGGGCCATTGCCTTTTGAGTTTGAGAAAAGACGTTGATCACACTGAGCAACAGGATGCAGGAAAGGTACGTTTTTCTTGTGTTCATGAATTCAAAATTAAAAGTCAAACATTTATACGACGATACTTTTCAGGAAATCAATTTTATTTCAAATACTTGGCGGTCAGTTTTTTTAACGCATCCAACTCATTGGCTTCCATCACCGCTCGCACATGGAGCATCATATCAAACATGACAGACTGATCATAACCCAGTTTGGCGGCGACTTTAGCGCAATAGTGAATCTCCTCCTTATACAACCTTTCATCTATTTTCATCAGCTGAACAAGGCTAAAGATATAGCTAAAGCGTTCGTCCTTGTTGAGGTTGGAGGGGATGATCAGATCATGATCTTGGTTAAACAAGGGTGTGATCTCACCGATGGGTATTCCGTTGGCCAGGCCGATGTTGGTGATGTATTTCATTTCCTTTTCAGCCACTTCCCCATCAATCCGGGCCAAATTGATCAGTAACTTTAATTGCGGAATCGCCATAGTCTTGGATTTGAGGGGAAGTTTGAAAATCCCCGGAACAAATCAAAGCAAATTCAGGTACCTTAAGCTATAATAATCTTTGTCGGGCGTTACAAATGAACTATTTAGCACACCTTTATCTTTCCGGAAACGACCCCAAAATCATGGTGGGCAATTTTATCGGTGATTTTGTCAAGGGCAAATACGTGCGGACCCGCTTCGAGGCCGGGATTGCAAAAGGGATTGCATTTCACCGGGCCATAGATTATTTCACCGACCTTCATCCCACCGTCAAACTCAGCAAGAATCGGCTCCGGCCCAAGTACCGCCACTATTCGGGAATCATCGTCGATATTTTTTACGATCATTTTCTTGCCGCCAATTGGGATCAATATTCAGAGGTTCCCCTTCACGGCTATGCCGAAAAGGTTTATTCCGTAATCCACCAACATGACGCGATCTTACCGGAAGAAGTAAAACACATGTTACCGTATATGATCCGTGGAAACTGGCTTGTAAACTATGCCAAACTGGAAGGGATTGAAAGTGCCCTTTCGGGGATGGCACGGCGGACATCCTACGAATCCAGGATGAATGAATCCATTGAGGACCTCAAAGTTTCTTATGAAGATTTCAAGTCCGAGTTTGAAATATTCTTCCCTGAGTTACAGACGTGGGCGGAGGAATGGGTGAGTGATTATTCGGTTGATCGTGAGTAGATGGTAACGCTTTAATTAATCAATTAATTCATAATTAATTAATGTGCTAATTAGCCAATTGGAGAGGTTGATAATTGGCACGATCATGCTCAAATAACCGAAGACCTGATTGGCTAATTTGTAGTGCTGGCATTTGACTTCCAATCTCCTTGACTGGCGGCTTCACCTCAAATTCTCAACCTTCTACTTTTTTAACAGCATAGAATTTCCTTTTTCAATAGGCTCAAGTTTAAATCTTCTAACTTCCATTTTACTCCCAATATTGTATGTCGTAATTATCCTGATGGAATCGCACTTAAGATAAAACTCATAAATGAAAGAAATCTCATCCTCCCCTCCGATTCTCTTCTGATAAAAATCATTCACAAAGCCACCGCGTCTGTTTGCAAAATCGCAATTGACTTTAAGATCGGACAAAAGCTTATCGGATTGCGCCTTAGGGAAATACTTTTCAGGGAAATATTCATAGGCAGTTCCCTTGCCAATTCTCTCTAAGAGATTGTCACTTGCTGACCTTGCCTCAATGCGATGGGAATTTTCAACGCAAGCGAAAAATAATTGCACCGTCAGGAATAGTACCGAAATTCTTACCTTAGAATTTCCGAAATCTAAAAATAAGGAACCTGCCATCATGGAACATTTTTATTGTATCTGATCCTTTTGTTTTATATATCCTGTCACCAACTTTGGCTATGTCTAAAAAGGATTTATAATTGTTTGTCGAATCTCTGATGGGAACTAATTCAAAGGTTCGCGAATCATTGATCGTCAAATATTCAATTCCATTTCCCGACTTCACGTTAGCAACAATCCCATCAATTCTCGCGTTGTATAGCTTTGAATATTCGGTCTTAGCACTGCTTTTCAAATAAATCTCATGGCCGACACCCAACAAAATGATGGTGCCAAAGATGGACAATAACCAAACCCTCTTTTTTACTAGAGCCATGTCTTAATGAATGACATTGGTTGTACTAACTCCTCCCGAGGCATTAAATGGCAACGGACCAAATGGGATACCCCCACCAATATTAACTGTCGCTCCGACAACTCCGAGACCGGTTGACGTCGGTTGATAAAAACCCGTAAGCCCAATATTTCCACCAGCAGCTATTGCCGCCGAGCCCCAATACGAAACTCCGGGTATCATATCTTTGCTGATGTCACTCACCGGACCGAGATAGGTAGACCCCCCGAGGTTAACGGTTGCGTCTATATCATAACCGCCCCCTACAGACAACGTGGTTGTATAAACAGGTTTCAAAGAAGCATCCTTCCCTCGCAAAGTCCAATTTGCTTCAAAACTTACTCCTGCTCCCACAATTGCATAAGCATCAAACCCAACTCCAACCTGAATAAAATCAGGAATTATTGCCCTCATTGGAGCGCTATTCCAAATTTGACTCAATAAACCCTCATCTCCTTGACTGGCTTCTCTTGTTTATTCATCCAAATCTGCCAACAGTAAAAACAAAAAAGATTATTGAACCAAGGAAAAATGGCAGAAGCAACAAGCCA
>JAYVXP010000301.1:0-9646 GCA_043785125.1 Bacteroidia bacterium | reverse complement strand
GCGCCATTTTTGATAGTTACAGCAAAAACGTAACGAAGGCCATGATCTACAATCGCCTGGGGGCGGGTTACGAAAAACTGAACGACATTACAAAGGCCGAACGTTGTTTTCAGACTGCCTTCATTGCCAACACGCTCAATTTCAATAACGAAAGCTTTGACGCGTCTCCCGAGCGGCCGGACTTTCTGAAATACTATGAGATTATTGTTTCGTTTATCTCAAAAGCGGATTTGTACACCAGACGAGGAGATAAGGCCAGCCTGATAAAAGGTATGAAGCAACTCGATGCAGCAGACGCGATTCTTAAAGAAAAAGCCGTTCATCTAAGCAATACAAAAGACCGCCTGGAGTTGGCACAATTGAATGCCTTTTTCACCGAGTCCGGTATGCTACTGACCGACAAATTATATCAGTTAACGAAAGACCTTGTGTATCTCGAAAAAGCTTTTTATTACTCCGAGCGCAGCAAGGCCAATGAATTGTTTTCCGATATTCAGATGAGCAAGCCCGCTGCGTTATCGCGCATTCCAAAAAAAATTACTGAACGGAGAACTGAACTGACAAAACGATTGAACACACTACAGCAACAAATCGCGTCCTCTTACTCAGCGCAAAATCAATCACTGATGACAAAGCTGAAGGCGCAGGAGTTTGATTTAAGGAAAGAATATGACGTACTCCAAACGGAAATCAGCGACCGCTCACCCAATTTTAACCCAACAACAAGCCGGTCCTTACCTTCCTGGAATGATGTCAGGAAAATCCTGGATGCCAGGACGGCCATTGTCAGCTATACAATAACCGACTCCGCCAAATACGTTCTGATCGGCAATAACTCAAAACTCGTATTGAAATCGCTTGATCCAAAAACAGATATCGGCAAACTCGTGCGAGGGTTTAGCAACCTGATCAAATTCCAGGGAGCAACGCTAAAGCAAACCGCTGACGAACTCACAGATGTCCTTTGGGCTCCAGTGGAGGAGGCTCTTGCCGAAATGAGTGGAGTAGAAAAAATTATCATCATACCCGAAGGTCCCTTGAATTATTTGCCCTTCGAATCCCTGGGGAAGGGTAAATACTTGTTGGAGAAATATACAATCCATTATCAGTTTTCAGCCGCATTGCTGCTGAACTCCAGTCAGAATACGGTTCGCAACAAACCATCATTCATTGCCATGGCTCCGGTATTTGATGATGAGAAAACAAACTTTGTAAATAAATCATGCGAACGGTTTGTACAGTTGTCCAAAAAGGTCGACCCCACCAGCCGTGCCTTCAGTATGAATGGCGACTACATTGCCCCCCTTCCTTCAACAGAAGTAGAAGTGGAGAGAATTAATCAAATCCATGTGGACAAAGGAATTTTCAGCAAGTTTTTTGTAAACGAGTCTGCTTCCGAAGAATTGATTAAAAATGGCGAACTGGAGAATTTCGATTTTGTCCACCTGGCCACGCACGGTTTTGTAAACAGTCAGTATCCTGAACTTTCCGGCTTGCTGCTGACACAAGACCCTGCCTCCGCCGAAGATGGTGTTTTATACTCGGGTGAAATCCTGGGACTGACACTCAAAGCAGACCTTGTTATATTATCGGCCTGCGAAACCGCCCTCGGAAAAAAGATAGAGGGGGAAGGCGTTCGCGGTCTTACAACGGCCTTTCTTTTTGCCGGAGCAAAGAGCGTTGTTGCTTCCTTCTGGAAAGTAGCTGACGAAAGTACGGCGATGCTGATGATCGCTTTCTACACAGAACTGCTATCCGGTAAAGACAAGGCCTCTGCCTTACGGCTGGCCAAACTCAGCCTGATCAGCAATCAAAAATATAGTCATCCTTACTACTGGGCGCCCTTTGTACAGATCGGAGGAAACTAAAACTCCAGGATGACGAACTCTGTCCTGCGATTTGATTTCCTCCCGTCATCGGTGTCGTTGGTCGCAATGGGATTTAATTCTCCATAACCCTTCGCCTGTAAACGATCTGGCGCAATTCCCCCATTCACGAGGTACTCCCTGACAGACTTAGCCCGGTCATGCGATAGCTTCATATTGAAAGCATCATCGCCTACATTGTCCGTATGGCCACCTACCTCAATCTTCATGGAGGGATTTACCTTCATTAAATCAATAGCTTTCTCCAGTTCTACCCTGCTTTGAGGAGACAGTGCAGCTTTTCCTATTTCAAAAAAAATATTGTTGAGTACAACCTTCGCACCTTTTTCAATAGGCTTCAATTCGATGTCCTTCTTAATGGTTTGAAACTTTGAGGAGGTGGGGACGTCAAATCTTTCAGAATGAAAAAAGAAGCCCTCCTTATTTGCCGAGACACTATACGTTTTGCCTGCAGGAAGTACCACCAGGTATTTCCCGGTCGCGCTATTACTCTTACTGACTGCAATCAATTCGGCTGTATTGAGATCTTCCACCATCACATAACCGCCCACCAAAGCTTTCGTTTTTGAATTTGTTACGATGCCCTCTACCACCACAGTAGGTTGCGGACGCATGTCTTCCGGTATTTCAATTTCAAAAAGATCAAGTTGGTCCCCTCCACGGTTAGAAGCAAAATATCCAATCTCACCTGACCCGCCAATGGTGAAGTATTCATCGTCACCCTTTGTGTTGAGCGGCTGTCCTAAGTTAACCGGCATACTCCACTTACCATTTTCATGTACAGACTTGAAAAGGTCATAGCCACCATACCCCGGATGTCCGTTGGATGCAAAATATAAGGTCTTGCCATCCTGGCTCAGAAAAGGTGAAGCATCACTAAAAGGCGTGTTTATCAGCCCCCCCAGGTTCATGGCAGGCGCCCATTCCCCAAAAATATTACGTTCGATCATATACAAGTCTTCTGATCCATATCCTCCTGAGCGAGTCGACGTGAAAATAATGCGATTCCCATCAGAAGAAATAGTTGGCTGCGAATCCCAAGCCTCATTATTAACCACATTACCCATGTTTACAGGTGTTGACCATTGATTGCCTTCCAACGTGGAGATGAAGAGATCACATTCTCCAATACCACCATCTCTTCCGCAGGCCGTGTACACCATTAATTGTCCATCTGCAGAAAAGCAGGCCGCTCCTTCATGGCTACCGGAATTAATGGGTTCGGGCAAGAGCTGAGGAGCGCTCCATTGGCCTGAACTTTTCTCGATAAAATAAACATCTTCATCTCCCTCTTTTGCAGTAGCCTCCTCATCTTTAATTCCACCAAGTCTTCTGGAGGTAAAATATAGTTTGGTGCCTGTCGGATCCAATGCTGGCATGTAATCCGGATAGTTACTGTTGATGGTGCTCGACAGCTTAACGGGAACTTTTATCATAGGCTTTGCCTCCTCCAGCTCATTTTGCTTCTTCGCGTAATTCATTTTATACTGAGCTTGATGTCTTAGCCTGGTCCTTGATGCTTCCTTGGGAAATTTTTCCAGGAATTTGCCGTACATCTCAACGGCATGGTCAAATTGTTTTAATTGGTCATACGCAACCCCCGACTCATAATAAAACCAGGCCCAGTAATTTGGATTGATTCCTTCTAATTGTTTAAACTGTGCTATCGCCCTTTCGGGTTGACTGGAATAACGGTAGCAAAGGCCGAGATAATAAAGGGCATCTTCATTTTTTTCATCGGCTTTTACGGATATTTCAAAATAAGGAATGGCCTCGCTGTATTTATCCTTATCATAAAGATTTTTTCCTTGTTCATAGGAAATGGCCCCAGGGTCGCCAACCACAACATTTTTTTTCTTTTGAGCCAACAGGCCGCCGGAGAGGGCAAGACACAGGGCCACGGAAATAAGAATCCTCATAACATCAATTTTATAATAAGACGCAGATCCGAAAAGAGTCCTTCAGAATAAAATCCGAAGGGTTATCAATCAGTACGAATTAATTGCCAAATTATTCAGCGCTGAGTTTGGTAAATTTTGACTTTCTCATCATTCCGCCTGATTCAAAAACATATAGCGCTAAGCCATCATCCGACAAATAAGCCGAGGCACCTTTACGTGCATCAAAACTCTTATATTTCATCACTTTCAGGTCATAGACGGCATAGTCACCCCCTGTTGTGAACAAGGCCATCGTCCGGTCTCCGTAAATGTATTTGCCATTGTACGTGATCGGTGAAGAGCGTTTAAATTTACTGGAAGCTGTGTAGGATCCATCGGATTTTTTACGGGAGCTAATCCCTTTTTCTCCTAAAATGATAACCTGATCATTATAGTCAATTATTAAGTCAGCCAATCCGATGTTGTCCTCCTTCAATGGCGTCTCATAGTTTTCCTTTCCCGTATTAATATTCATTGAATACAGGGCTTTGCCGGAACATACGATCACATTATCTCCTGACAAGAATAAATTGGTCAGCCCTTTTTTCATTTTTTCTGATTCCCAGAGTTGTTCCCCTGTGATGGCATTGAAGCATTGCACATTCAATGGTTTCACATTTTCCATTTCGATGGCACTAGCGCTTCCGTCCTTTGACTTCACGACGTATTGTAATTCAACCTGGCCACCGACCTGAAGAATCACCTTGTCTCCGATCACATAGATACCGGGTATAGCCCTGGCGTCTTTTATTTCAGCAGATTGCCAAATCATTTTGCCTGTTTTCAAGGCGTACTTCTTAAGGTATTGATTCCTCTTGTTTAGGAGATCAAGCACATAAATATGTTCGCCCACAACAAGGGGTTGCGCCACTACGCCGTATGCCCCAAACTTGGTGGCTCCCGCTGGTCTTTTATTTTTAACCACGTCGGATGGGGTTTGATCATATACGGCTGACCATAATGGCTTTCCATCTTGATAATCGAACACCTGAATTCCATTCATATAAAGAAAAAGCTTGTTTTCAGATACTTCCATTTTTACCAGACGTTCTTTGGTAAGTATTTTCCTTTCTACAATTCCCCTGTAGGTTTGGTCCCAAAGGATATCACCATTCTTCGGATTAATTTTCACAATTTGATTTTTCATACCTGAAAAAAGTGAACCGATAAGGGTTGCCTTCATGTTGATCAGGACCAATGAGCCATCCGGTCCACTTATAAAGTCGCCCACAACCCCTTTGAATTTATTTGTTTCCCAAAGTTCTTCACCAGTTCGGGCTTTAATCATTGAAAGATGGTCTTTCGTGGTGACCGCAAAAGCCCCCAAAGAGGCAATAAAAACTACATTATCGGTATCATCTACATTTTGATATTTTGCTGAAACCCAGAGTAAACTTCCCGTGAGGGCGTCTATACACGCCATTCTATCCTTCCCTAGCTTCCGGTCAAAAACAAAAATGACTTTTGCGTCCCACATGGAGATGATGTCATCCACTTTTCCCAATTGTTCAGAAATCTCCTTGTATTTTTTATTCCACAGTAATTCTCCCGTTTTATTATTAAACACACTTATCTCATTCCCACTCGACGCATAGGAGTAACCATTGTCATCTCCATTGGCGGTGTTATCAAAAGAATGGTCCACTTCCTTTTCGTAAATGACTTTCATATTATCTTGGGCGATTACCCCACTGAATACAAAAACCGACAGCATTACAATTACAAATTTTTTCATACTCATTACTTTTTTAAATGGTTAAGGTGTATCTGAATTTTACTCGTTTATTTTTGGGGATTTTGATATTCGAAAATTGAAGTCCGGAAAGTTTGTTTTTTAAAGAATTTTGATCTTTTACTTCCACATTACTTGACACCATAAATACTGTCACTACTTTCCCCTTTCCCTGAAGGGTAATATCAATTATAAAGTGTCCTTTAATACCAAATTTTTTACAAAATTCTCCCAGCTCCCCGGTCGCGGTAGACATTGACACCAATTGGGCTTTGGCCTCTTCAATAACAGGCTGGTTATCAGATTCTCCAAGCTCGCTGGTAGCGGAATACACTGTCTCCTCCTTTTTTTTGTCTCCTTCAGAACCAGTTTGCTTGCCAGATTCTTTCGTTGATTGGCTAAATCCAGACCAACGGCAAAGCAAAACAAGGGAGAATACTATTAATACTTTTAAAAGTGCCGAATTTTTCATAGTCGCATGTTGAAGCTTTACAGAAACATTCATTTTTCATAAACCATCATTTTCAAAAGTCAGTCTAACCTATAACTATTCCTATACCAGTAGCAGGGTATTTGGGTTATCCGTACTGGTACGGAAGGAATAGTTAAAGGGTGTCTCTAAATCAGGTTATTCGCGAAAGCGAACTTGATAAGGCCGACCAACGAAGTGGTGTTGGTTTTACGGAAAATGTTTTTACGATGTGTCTCTACCGTGCGTTCACTGATAAAAAGTTTTCCTGCGATTTGTTTGTTTGAATTTTCTTTCGCGATCAGACGCAGAATATCTTTTTCACGGTCGGTCAACGATGCCGTTTCTTCGGCCGGATGATTCAGGTCGTGCATGAGTAGTTTTGTAATTTCCGGACTCACATAGGGCATCCCCAACATTACCTGCTTCAGTGCATTCTTCAATTCAAATTGCTCAATGTTTTTTAATAAGTACCCATCGACGCCTTCTTTCAAAATGCTTTTCACCAGGTGGGCTTCATCGTGCATGCTGAGGGCAACTACTTTTACCTCGGGAAAATTCTTTTTTACGTTCCGGGTAAGCTCAAGCCCTGAAATCCCTGGCAACGAATAGTCTGTCAGTAAAATGTCCGGCTGTTCTTGCTTGAAAAATTCCAGCACTTCTTCCCCCGAGCCGAGGGCCGCCAGGATAACAAAGTCCGGATCGCTCTCCAGCAAAGAGACCAACCCGTCCAGCACGATGCGGTGATCATCCACCAGTACCACTTTTACCCTTTTGCCTTTCATAAAGGATAAAAATAGACGGTCCGTGTAGGTATTTGCAAATGTCAAGGCAGGAATTGAATGGGAATATCACCGGGATGATATGATTTCGGTAACTTCTTGAAGTTGGATACAATGATAATGATAGCAGCCAGGGCTGCAAAAATCGATGCCTGTATGTAGGGATTCATTAAACTGGATACCAGATAATCAGCTGCAATTGAGATCCAAAATGAGAATAGAGCGGAAACCACTGCCAATTGCCAGATCCTCTCTGTATTTCCGCCGGATGTGAATGCTGCGTGGCTTCTGTCCTTCAAATAATGATGCAAAACCCTTACGAACATTGCGTATCCTGCCGATTGGTCTATTTTCATGCCGTTTCCCGCAAATGACTGGCTGGAGATCACAATCGGCTGATGGCCATCGGCCGAGAGATAAATCTTAAAAACATGGTTAGATAATTTACTGATTCTAACGTCCGTAATGCTGGCATAAGAAATAACCTCTTCCTTCCCACCCATGCGGCGGATGAAGCTGTAGTCACCCAGTACCAGTGCAATTTCCCCTTGATGAGTAGCTTTTCTAAAAGTGTATTCCACGAGTCTTTTTCCTAAAGATCATGGCCTTTTCAGCCAATTGGAATACCTTCCCCGTGGTATTTTTCTCTCCGTGCCAGCACGGATCAAGTAGTCAACAGTGATTTTTCCTTCGGCACAGTAATGACCATTGTTGTTCCTTCGCGACCGATCGCAGTGTCAATCTCGATACTTCCTTTAATCAACCCCAGGCGGGAATTGATATTCTTCCACCCATTTCCCTGGCTGTTCAACAGGATCGAGCGATCGAAGCCGTGACCATTGTCTTCAATGGTCATCACCAACTCGTCGTCGTGCTGAACGAGTTGAATCAGTACGCGATTGGCAGAACTATACTTTAGAATATTATTTACCCACTCCTGGCAAATCCGGTACAGTGCAATCTTCTGTTGTGTCGACATCTGCTTGCTTACATCGAAAGCCTGAATCGAAATCAGGACCCTTCCCGTCCGGTTGATACGGTTGGCAAATTCTGTGAGCACCTCTGTAAGACCACTCGTCATCAGCACGTGTGGCATAAGGTTGAAAGCAATTTTGCGGATCTCAACGTTCATTTCGTTCAAAATACCGACGGCTTCGGTAATTTTATTTTTTTGAACAGGGTCATGCGAAAGATTGAGACGCAAAGCTGAAATCATCTGCCCCATTCCATCGTGCAAATCGGCGGCGAACCGTCTGCGTTCCTCCTCTTGAGAAGTGATGACTGCCTGCAATTGAGCATCTTTTAATATTGCTTTTGTTGTTTCCAATTCCGCCTGCTGTTTCAGTTTGATCCGGTTTCTCCACAAGTAACTCACTCCCACCACACCCATCAGCAGAAGGGCCAGTAAGATTGTAATGAATTGATTTCGCAACAAATGAAAATCCTTCAATTCATTTTCCTGGGTTAGTAATTGGATGGCGCTTTCCTTTTTTTCTGACTCATAGCGTGTTTGCAACTCGGCGATCTGTTTGGATTTTTCCTGTTGAAACAACGAGTCTTTGACTGCCACGTAGTACTGATGTTCTTCATAGGCTCCTTTAAAATCTCCCGTTGCTGCCTTTAGCTCGGCCAATTCCATTCGTGCCTCCAGAATTTGTTCGCGGGCACCAATTTTTTCTGCAATGGACAGGCCTCGTTTCGCATTGGACAATCCCAGAAGTAGTTGCCGGGTTCGCCGATCAATTCCCGCAAGGTAGATGAGTACCGCCGCCAGTTCTTTTTTATTGTCATATTCCTCATTGAGTTGTTGTGCGCGCAGCAAACAGTCGCGGGCTTTTATTTCCTGACCAATTTTGTCGTAGGCCATTCCGGCATTGCATAACGTCATTGCGAGAAATTGCCGGATATTCTGTTCTTCAAATTCCCGGGTGGCTCTTATTGAGTAGTGTAAAGAACTATCATATTGAGCGAGGTAGAAATAAACAGAACCTAGATTCGCATCACATGCGGCTATACCAAACCGGTTATTAATTCGTTTATAGATCGTCAGGGCTTCGTGATAATAACCAATTACTTTTTTGTATTCCTTTTGGGCTTTTAGTACAATACCAATATTGCTAATGACCATGGCCGTATTGGAAGGATCGTGCAGGCGTTCAAAAATCCTGCGCGCTTCATAATAGTATTCCAGGGATATATGGTAATCGCCCTTTTCATCATAGACGATCCCAATATCATTTAGGGTTTTGGCTGTTTTTGAATCATCCCCGATTTTTCTTCGCAAAGCCAGGGCCTTCAGTTCATAGGTCAATGCTTCCGGATAGTTCCCTTGTGCCTCATGGGTGATTCCAACATAGGTAAGGGCCTCCGCCTCGATAGCCTCCAGATGAGCATCCTTCGACATCTCGAGTGCCTTTAATCCAAACTGCCGCGCTGTGTCGGCATTGATAAAGCGGTATTGCCAGCACAATTCGAGCAGAACTTTGATCTTCTCCACATTGTCCACTTTGGGCAATAAAGCTTTTAAGCTGTCGGTATTGCCATTTTGAGCAAAGGCGGTCACTCCCAACATCGTAGCCAGCAGAAATGAAAAGAAGTATTGCATATCTAAAAATTTACCTGCCAAAAATACAATCAAGAGGGCCTGCTTCTCATTATTTTCAATCCTCCTTGGATAATTGGGGCTCTTTTGCCGATATTTGCAGTCCTTTTTAAGGAAAGGCCTAAAAATCAATATGTTATGGCAAGGGTTTGTGAAATCACCGGAAAGCGTCCCCATTCAGGAAACAAAGTTTCTCACGCTAATAATAAGACCAAAAGAAAGTTCTATCCGAACC
>JAYVXP010000300.1:0-2973 GCA_043785125.1 Bacteroidia bacterium | reverse complement strand
ACAACCAATAAAGAAGGTGCGTTACTTTTCATAACAGTCGACAAGGCTTGGGATATAAACTGGGTTGGTGGACCTCCTAAACCGGAAGATTTTATCGTGAAATAAAATAACCTTGACTGCAAAATGCTTAGATTTTTGAAGGCCTTACCGGGTAATTTTCTTTAATTTCCAAAAATCGAGACTAAATCTTTTATCAAAAAGTTCAAACTTAGGCTTGTCAAGTCTACTTATCAAAATTCAAAATTCGATCAAATTATATTAAGGTCATCTCTAAAAACCTTGTCTTTTATGGCCTCAACACGTCACCCTTCTCCGGAAGAGAAGGGTACAAGGAGTTTTAGAGATTGCCCTTAATAATGAAATCGGGCTTGGATGATAGTAAGGACCTGATCTGGCCTTGTTCCCTGAACGCGATAAACCAGACGGTGTTCGTCTGTTATTCTTCTCGACCAATAGCCGGCTAAATTTCCTTTTAATGATTCGGGTTTACCAAGACCTCTAAATGGATCTCGTTTGATCTCCTTGATAAGATCATTCATTCTTAGTAGGGTTTCTGAATCGTATTCTTGCCAATACACATAATCGCTCCATCCGTGATCAGTAAATGCCGTCGTCATTTGGGACCTGAATTACTATTTTCCTGGTCTTTTGATAGATACCTGCTTTGTTAATATTCGTGCTTTTGATTTGCGGTTTACCCGTTTTTCATCACCCAGCTCAAGTTGTTTCACAACTATCTTACCAGCCTTGTCTTGCGCAATACTTTCCATTAGCCGTTCCGTATTCGCCGGGGTAGATAACAAGTGGGCGGTTTCTTCCATGGCATTGAATGCTTCTAAAGTCAAAACAACAAAATCCATTTTCTTGGGTCCTGTAAGAACAAGAATATCTTGATCATTCTGGATCTCGCTCAGGTGCTCTTTCATTTTTCGCCTGAAATCAGTGACGGTAGCAGTTTTCATTTCCTTTTGATTTGCATCAAATATAGCGAAAAACGTACATAAAAAAGTTCGTTAATAGATATTAATTTACGTACAAATAAATACCCGGATTTCGACGCTCAGAACTGATGACAGCCTTGCCTCAAATAAATCGAATCTGCCAAGTCTTTGAACCCGGCCAAATCTTCCACAAAAAAGTTCGATATTCGACCGCTCCGGTCTACCACTAAATAAACCCAAATTCAATCAGATCATACGAATTTGGGAGCGATTACTGATTGCATTTGACCAAAACAATCAGGTTTTCTGAAGCTCACCTCAGGGCTTACGATTCTCTAAATTTCCATCTTTGTGTGTGCCTATTAAGATGGATTACAAATGAAGTATGGAGAAGGGCGACACGATAAGAATAATAATGGACCACCGGGAAGTAAACGAAACTCTAAGACAAACTTTATTAATTGAGCCAGCGGTCAGGCTAGAGATCAATACGCTCAAGACAGGTGATTTTCTCATCAATGATTTGTTATTAGTAGAGCGAAAGACATTTAAGGATTTCGTAGCCTCTATTAAAGACGGCAGAATATTTAAGCAAGCAGCAAGACTGGCATCTGACACTAACCATAGTGTAATAATTCTGGAAGGCACTTCTCAAGACATCAAATCAACCGAGATGAAAAGGGAGGCCATACAAGGTGCATTGATTTGCCTGTCCATGAAATTCCGGATTCCTGTATTAAGATCTTTATCTCCGGAAGAAACTGGAAAACTCATGATTGCAGCCTATCGTCAATGTACCGAGTATAAAAAACAATTGCTCTACCGCCATTCCCCATATAAAATGAATAACAAGCTTAAGCTGCAGATCTTTATTCTCCAGGGCCTACCCGGTGTTGGTCCAGCTAGAGCTAAGAAACTCCTTGATAGATTTGGTTCATTACATGCTGTATTCACTGCCAGTATTTCCGACTTGATAGAAGTAGATTGCGTAGGGAAATATACTGCGGAACGAATTTGCTCGGTGCTTCGTGAAGATATTCAGAACTATCAATTGAGGAGACCCTTTCTGAGCAGTCTCCCAACAACCATAACTAAGTTTGAGGTAGGCTCCAGATCTCTTGCTACTCGCAAATAAACCTCAAATTTACGTAGACAAAAAAGGACGTTACGATGGCAACTGGAATCAAGAGAACAGCAAAAGCAAAGTCCCATGCAATAGTAAGCGATACTGTAAAAGATTATGGCAACGAGCCCTATTTTGTAAAAAGGGCAAAAGAATCAAAAGCTTTTCCGGAAAAACATGGCTTCCCGAAGGAAACTGCTCAGTTAGCTTTTTTGTTTCTGGCAATTCTACTACTTCAAATTTATCAAACCTCTCAATTCTATCATACGTCCAATGAACCGTAGATTGAGACCTGCAACGCTGGTCTATCAATATCTAAAATTTAGATTGACTCAACGCTTTGGAAAAGAAGCCAGGATCGTGGTGCCCTCCGCGAGTGCAGATTTACACGATATCGATCCACCCATTTTTTCGGCCAGGCTTTTGGCAAGAAACAGGCCCATGCCTACACCAATTGAATTTTCTGATCCGCGAAAAAAAACATCAAAAATTCTTTCCCGTTGATCTTCGGGAATTCCTCTTCCATTATCCCACACTTCCAGTTTGTAACCACGTTCATTTGAATCAAGCCGGATAATAATTTTTCTTTCCCTTTTTTGAGTGTCATGGAAAGAAATTGAATTGGAAATCACATGTTTTAAAATTCTGAGCGTACTGTATTTGTCGATACCCCAGACAGCGGAGGATGCTACATCAGAAATCAGATCAATTTTATACGCGTCAAGCTGATGCTTAAACTCAATTCTGATCGCTTGAATTAATTCCTGTGGATCCAGTTGTTCAACCAGTAAAGGTCGTTGATTATTAACCATGTATTCTTGTAAGGTGGATATCAGTTTATCCATCGTATGCGTGCAGGCTTCAATCATTTCCAGACATTTATGCGTCTCAACATGATGTGGATAATAT
>JAYVXP010000299.1:0-27564 GCA_043785125.1 Bacteroidia bacterium | reverse complement strand
CCCAATTTAATCAAAAATAATGCGACTGGAACGCCGCTTGACTGTTGTGAGCAATATGTTATAGAAATTGCCAATGTTCATTTCGTTAATAATTTCCTGTTGTCATTTATAAATTGCTCAAACGTTGTCGGTTGTCGGTTAGTAATTTTCTCTACCCAATCTGATATTTCAGGTTCATTTTGAAATCTTGGTAAATAGTGAAGCATAATCATTACAAGTATTAGCATTGTTGGAATTTTATCCTTTTTTTTTGTTAGGAAAAAATTAATAAGGCTCGGTGATTTAAACTGAATTTCAACACCTAACTGGCTGCTTAATATTCTTGCCATTTCCGAAAAGGTCAGCTTCTCTTTACAAGTTAATTCGTAAGATTTATTGATGTGTTGAGAAATATTTGTCAGAATAATTGCGGAAACCTTACCAATGTCCCCAACGTCTATAAGTGTAAATTTCGCCTGACTAGCAGGTAAATAAATTTGTTTCTTATTCACCAAGTCGTTACGCAAGGTTGTCGTAAAGTTTTGCATAAAATAGGCGGGGCGCAAGAAAGTGTAAGAAATGTCACTCTCAACAATAAGCTTTTCAATTTTGTGATGAGGGATTATTTTGCTTTTCTCAACCCCTTGTACTGATAAGAAAACAATGTGCTTAATTTGCATTTCAATGCAAGTGCCTATTATTGGTTTGAAATATTTCTCAACATCAGATATTTGTGGCGGTCTCAATAAAAAAAGTATATCGCAATTTTGCAAAGCTGCTCCGTAAGTGTTTTGGTCAGTAAAGTCAAATTTCTGAAATGTAACTTTATTTTCAGCGAGTTTTGTTTTGTCGTTTTTTAAATCTCTAATACCTGCGATTACAGTAAACCCGTTTTCAATCTTAGAAAGTGCTTTTATAACTTCTTTACCTACATTTCCAGTTGCTCCTGTAATTAATATTTTTGTCATTGTTTATAAAGAAAAGTGTCATGCAGTGAATAGTGTCTGTTTATAAATTATTTACGGTGTCTTTAGTGCGAAAAACGAGCGGATTAACTAGCGCGGCAACGAAATATTTAATTTGCTGAAGATTCATTTTTAACTAGGATTGTTGTCGTTTGAAAGGTCCCCACCATTAATTGCTCTTTTTTGTCAGTGAGGGCATGGGGCCAACGATGGCCTATATGCTCGGTGAATATATTTCCTATTTGACGGTTTAGCAAGAATGTAAAAAAAAGGTAAGAGAGAATTCGAAAAATGCCCTCACAGCAGCCCCTCATCAGCAAATGAGTAGTATCCTTCGCTGGTGAGTATGACGTGGTCCAGAACTTGAATTTCCAGCAGCTTGCCTCCTTCTTTCATCCTTCGCGTCAGATCAATGTCGGCCTGGCTGGGCTGAAGGTTCCCTCATTTTTGTTTAAATTTGCATTATGCCGGTTATCTCAATGTTTTATGGTTTAATTATCGCGATGTATTACTTAGACACAAAGCAGCATAATTTGCCCCATATTCATGTTAAGTACGGTGAAATGGAAGGAGTCTATCAAGTTCCTGACGGCAGACTAATTGAAGGTTATTTACCTTCCAATAAAGAAAAATTGTTGCAGGCATGGATAGAAATTCATCAGGAGGACCTAATGGCCAACTGGCAATTGGCAGTTTCCGGGAATAAAGTGTTCAGCATAGATCCCTTAAAATAATAATCATGAATCCTCGTGTTACAATTGTAAAGTACGAAAGTCCCCATAAGCTAATACTTACTTTTACCAACAAAGAAGTAAAGGAGTTTGATTTTAGAGCTTACCTCAATTATTCGGTTTACGAGGTTTTGAAAGATGAAGCCTACTGTAGAAAGGCAAAGGTTTTGAATGGTACTGTTGTATGGGATGATTTTGTCGATTTTGATCCTGACACCTTGTACCTGGAAAGCAAACCGCTCGTTCTAGCATGATAACGCTGAAACCTATTAAGAACAGAAAAGAGTACCGAGCCAGTCTGGACTTGGCCGATAAGATGTTTGATAACCAAGTGAAGCCAAATTCTCAAGATGGAGAAGCTCTTCAAGTAGCACTTCTTTTGATTAAGGATTATGAAGACATAAACTTCTCCATACCCACATTGCACCAAACCCAAAATAGCTGAATCCCGTGTGATAACGAGTGCGCAGGAGTTGGATTTGCCGTATTTTGTTAAATGAGTGAATTGACTTTATGGATAACAGGAACCAGCCCACTGGCCACATGAGAGACTTGTTTGATTAATTGCCACATGTTTGCCACCAATTGTTGTTACTAATTCCTCTGAACCTTAGCTCCTCCCCACTTTATATCGATTCTCATTTGCTGAAAAAAGCCGCCGGTCATTTTCAGCAATGTAATTTTCAAAATCTTCCGGCATTGTAAGATGCTTTGATACTTCATCGTAAAAATGTAGGTCTATACTGAAAATCACGGTCTTACTTCTGACAATCTTGAATTTAAGCGCAGCTTCAAGTTCTATTAATGTAATAATTATTTCTGCTCCTCCAATCTTGTATCAGAAGGAAATTGACATTGAAGAGGTTAAAGGAAAACATAAACGGACTTTAGAGTCTTGGAGTGCAGACATTTCCGAAAGCCGCAAGAGGGATCAGGAATCAGGAATAAGGTTTTTCTACGTAGAACCAACTATGCTCGATGAAATTGAAAAAATGTTCCCTGATGGATATGAAAAATATTTGGGTACTAAAGATGACCGAGATGAGGAAACTTGGAAATACTTGATTAATGCCCAGAAGCTCCGGAGGATGCGTTGAAGAATTGACCACAATTGGATTTCGTATTTGCAACGGTTCTAAAATTACATTCTCCGAATTAGCGGAAGAAAATTTGGTCAGTTCGTCCGATAGGAGATTTAAATCATTTTTTATTTCGGTAAGCCCCAAAGCAATGGCCTCTTTTAGTAAATTGTCACGCCATCCGGATTGCATAATATTCTCTTCCATATACAGCTTTGTTTAAGCAACATATTCGTTTTGGACAGGATATTATCATCCTTGACGAGGTCTCCGTTTTTTGACGATGGGTGAAGATCCACTTCTCGCCATCAATGCCGGTGGCAATTTCACTTCGCTTTAGTTTCTGAACATCGGCGTAAGCCAAACCGGTGTAGCGGCTAAATAGAAAAATATCACGGACCTGGCTGACGCGATCGGAAACGAAAGTTTTTGCCGAAATGGTTTCGATCTCTTCTTGCGACAAGTAAGGGCGTTCAATTTCCCGTTTGCACATCTTGTAACCCAGGAATGGATTTCGGATTAGCCAGGAATTCTTCAAACAGATATTGACGATCTTTTTGAAGTTGGCCAGGTATTTCATGGTGGAGTTGTGACCGCATTTTCGAATTGACTTTAGCCAGAATTCGTAATCTGTGATGAATTCAAAGTTCAACGCCTGGATATTCATATCATCGACCTGGTATTTCCACTTGAGGAATTCGTGCGTGTGATTCTTGGACGTAACATAACGTTGCATTGTGAGTGGTGAAAACTCCTGGTTGACGAGCTCCCTCATCTGTTTGTTGTGATGCTCAAAGATTTCCATGAGCATGCGCGGCCTTTCCGTAACCAAGCCAAGCCACTTATTGCGGAAGGTTTCGACATTCAGGTCTTTGCCCTCCAGGAGAATCTGCTTTTGCTCGTCATAAGCTTTGGTGCGGAGGGATTCGATTAATTTGTTTACCGATTTTGCTTCTTCCGAATTGCCTTTCATCCGGTTTGCTTCGGCAGACCAATGCTCCAGGGGGACATAACGTTTTGTACTAATCTCAAAGCGCTCGCCGCCAATGGTAATACGCATGTATACCGGTACCAAACCGTCTTTTGTTGATTTGATTTTCTTCGCGTAGAAGAGGATTGAAATTGTAGCGCTCATGGGTCAACCGGATTTGGGTTTAAACTTCATTCATTCAGGGTCTGATTTCAAGATGTTCACGTGCTGAACATGTCGATTCCAGCTTGTTTTGGCATATTCGGTGACCCGGATTTCAAATTTTTTCGGGTCACCGAATTTATCACCTAGGGATTGCGATTTTTTGAATAAAGTGGAGGGGTATAAAAGCATAAAACCTCGAATTCATAAGGAATTCGAGGTTTTAGTAAGGATTGAAATTGAACCAGTGGAGCCGCAGGGAATCGAACCCTGGTCCAGAGAAGATAAACGCGTACGTTCTACATGCTTAGTTGACTTTGATTGTCGGGAGTCGCAAGGCAGGCAACAGCCTCAACGATTCCTTAGCCGCTGTTTTCTCGACGATCGTGCGCGACACACAACAGCCCAGTTTTACTTTTCGACACCGCGAGTTCAGTTCCTGCAAAACGAAGGACCTGAGCGATGATGGCCTCCCGCCTCTTAGACGGAATAAGCTAATCCGATCTTAGATCAGATTAAGCAGCCATGGCGTAGTTATACTCGCCTGCTAGTTGTTGGAACTATCTTTTAAGGCTCTCATCCCATGAGCCTGCATGCTGGCATACGCCCTTACACATCCTGTCAAAACCGGTCGGCCCCAATAAAATAAAAGGTTGACATGACCTTTAAAGAACGAATTACAAAAGTACACGAAATAAAGTTCAGGGTTAAGGAAACTTTGAATTCTGAGGACGAGGATTCATAATAATTATTTTAATGGATCATTAATGATCATTAAACCGTAAAACATTGAGATAACTGGCATATGCAAATTTAGAACAAAAACGAAGAACAGGGGAAGCATTTCAATTTTGATTCATTGATCCCTTTTTTTTATTTCCTCTTTCACGGCTTCTTCAATGTGCTGATCGGGGATAAGCCATATGATGGAGATGATTAGGAAAAGTATTTCTGAATAAACAGGGTTTACGTAAGCAAGCGAAATGGCCAACAGATATCCGATGATGGAGGCAATCCCTTTTTTATTGAGGTTGGTGAAGGCCTTTTGCAACGCTTCCAAATCGTGGGCATTTTTTTCTACCGCTTTCTGCAAAATGGTAAACGCTATTCCACAGATCAGCAGAAGTATTCCATAGACCGAAACGGTATTGGCGGCAAATGATTTTCACCCATCCAGCCCGTGGCGAAGGGTATCAGGGATAACCAAAAAAGCAAGTTGAGGTTTGCCCAGATGATGCCGGAGGTAACTTGCTTGACTGAATGCAACAAATGATGATGGTTGCCCCAATAGATACCCACAAAAACAAAGCTAAGGATGTAGCTGATTAATACCGGAATTAAAGGCTTGAGCTCGGTCCATTCGCTGCCGTGGGGTACTTTTATTTCTAATACCATGATGGTAATGATAATGGCTAAAACGCCATCGCTGAAGGCCTCTAATCTGCTTTTGTTCATGACTGATTCATCAAAGTTGACCTTGCAAATATGCCATACTTTCCGGTTAAATACTTCAGGTAAAAGGAACGGGTTTTGGATATTATCCTCAACCGAATAGTTATTTTTGTAGCTTCGTGTAAACAGTTCTTCTTATGATTACCTCCCTTCCCGGTTTGCCTGAGCTCACCACTTCTGTGAATGTTGACGAGGTTCTCGCAAAAGAATTCCACGACGATGGCCACACGCTGGTACGCAATATTTTGTCTGCCGATGAAGTTGTTGCCTACCGCGGTGTTATTCTGACTGCAGCAAAGCAGTTTAACACCGAGAAGAGGAAACTGGAAGAGCGCGACACTTATGGAAAGGCATTTTTGCAAATCATGAATTTGTGGGAAGTGGATGAGGCGGCAAAGAAATTTACCCTCGCTAAACGCTTTGGGAAAATCGCCGCCGATTTACTGGGTGTAAAAAACGTGAGGGTTTACCACGACCAGGCGTTGTTTAAAGAGCCCGGTGGCGGACCCACCCCATGGCATCAGGACCAATACTACTGGCCGGTGGACACCACCAACACGATCACCATGTGGATGCCATTGATTGACATCACCGAAGAAATGGGGATGCTCACCTTCGCTTCGGGTTCACACAAGGCGGGACTTGCCGGAAACATCGCCATCTCGGATGACTCGGAAGCGCTGCTGGATAAGTACGTAGCCGATAATAATTATAAGATATCGCGTCCAAAATTCATGAACGCCGGCGACGCCACATTTCATTATGGAATGACTTTGCACAAAGCACCCGGTAATCATTCCGATATCCTGCGCGAAGTAATGACCATCATTTACATTGCCGACGGCGCACACATCACGCAACCCATCAATGACAATCAGGAATTGGACCGGTTGCGGTGGTTCCAGGGACTTCCGGTAGGGGCTTCGGCGGCTTCGGAGATCAATCCGAAAATACTTTAGGGTTGGAGGTGTTCAAAGTTCAATATCTAAAGTTCAAAGTTTTGTGGTTGTGCTTCGACAAGTCTATTCCCAACATTGAACTTTTTAAACTTTTTTAACCTTAGACTTTCTCCCCGTCCTGAGTTTGGTGAGCGTTTCACGAATGGCAATGGCGGGCAAGGATGACTGATTTTTCTTCAGGTAGTTTTCCAGTTTATTTCGGTAGTGCGACACCATGCTGCGCAGCACCCACGAGATGGCTTTCGTGATGAGAATTTCTTTTTCGTGTTTCAGGCGGTCAATATTTTCAAATGCGAGGTCTGCCAACTGATCGTCCTGGATACGGCGCAATGGAGAGCAAAGAAAAACGAGAGAAGCCCGGCGCTGGTTAATGTTTTTGCTTTTGGAAAGGCGCACCAGGATTTTCTTCCACGCTTTAAAGTTTTCAGGAATAGCGGTGATTGTAAAATCTCCTGTACACACCGAATCCACCTCGGCCCATCCTACCAGCTCATCAATCCAGGCTTCAAAGGAAGCGGGGTCAAACTGGCGTTGATCCCTTGTTGAGAGATCGAGCAGTATTCCCGCCATGTATTTTTCGGTGGCCGACTTGCCGTGGATCAGGCTGTTGATGGTTTTTTGAAAGTCGGCGGCGGTGAGTTTTTTATGGTCTTTAGACCATTGTTTGGCGATGAGGTGAAGGGTTGGGGCGTTGATGGGGTAGCGCGGGTGATTGTTGCCCAGGTAGGTATCCAAGAAAGTGTGCTGGGTGGGCTGGCCGGAGCGGTCCTTGATTAATTGGAGGATTTGACGGTGGTGGGAATTCATGGCGGATGGTTGGGCAATTTTACAAAAAAGGCGTTAGAAGGGAAGGAAAATCCGGTTTGCAGGACGGCAGGAATGATTATCTTTGCGGCGCGTTTTTAGTTTTTTCGGCTCCGTATTTCAATGGATAGAATTTAAGATTCCGATTCTTAAGATGTAGGTTCGATTCCTACCGGGGCCACTGAATTGTTTGACTCGATAAACTATCAACAATCCAGACAATGAAATTTTTGGCAAGGAAAAGACCAGTTGAATGACTGGTTTTTTATTCTCCAATTACTTACACAGAGGATAAAATGATTCGTCAATACTATCAAAGCAGAATTGGTACTCCACCAAAACGGCATCACAAATATTACAGAATAAACGATGATTTTAGGGATTGCTTGCGGAAGAATTATCTATACTTATCGTCCTTTGGCCAACTAAATGATGTTCACGAAGGCAAAACAGACGTTGTTAATTTCGATCCAAACTTCGAGCAGTTGAGTGATTTGGTCGAAAAACATCATCCGAATGCACTGACACCAGAACAGATTAAATATTTCATGGGATTGGAAGGCAAGATGGATGAATTGCGTGATGAATTTAGACTAGCATTAATTGAGGCACGTGATTCTCAAAGAATTTGCTGTTTTAGCACCATCAACACAAATGATATTCTCTGGGCAACTTATACGGATAGCCACCAAGGGGTCTGTTTAACATTTGAATTTCCTGGATCTGCGACCAATTTCTATACTTTGGAGGTAGATTACGTACCAGATTTTACACAACATGACTATTTTGATACAGAAAATGACGCTATGCTTTTTATGTTATTGGCTTGCTAATTACTTTGAATCAAGCCAAAATGGATTTTGTAAAATCGCTTGGAAAGAAGATTGATTTCACTTACAAATGCTTTAACCATGGAAAACCTAGTTTTAGAACCTGGAAAATTTTACCGGATATTCTTTACGGACGGGCAGCCGATTGACTTTAAGTCCAATGGCAATGGGTCGACCAATGGTTCAATTCTTTGCGAAAAGAAGGGGGGCGAAACCTTTTACCTGGAGACCATGAGTCCTTGGGAAAAGATAATTGAAATTGCCAGCTGGTAAGTTTCTATCGTGTGACGAAAGCCTGACTTCCAATTAGAACATGCTCCATTCTTCAATTTCTTCCGAAGGCTCATTACTTGTAAGGTGGCTCCCACAAGAAACAACACGAAACAAATTCCAATGGCCATCTGAATATTCGGGTCATCTGGACCGGATGCAACGGGTGCTCCATAGGGGAGCCGGGTGGTGGTCTCGGTGATGCCAGGAACCACGTGGAAAAAGAAAGTCATCGAATAGCTGACGGTTTCAACATAAGGTGAGAAATGACCGAACAATCTGGTTTTTTCACCGGCCGAGAAGGCAACACCAAGTACCACCAAAGTGATAATACCCAGGACGTGCGGTTTTCCAAAACCTCCGTGTTGAAAGATTCCAAAACCGGTGATGCAAGTCCAAACATAATTTTTGTTTTAGCGGATTAATAGATTCAAATACCTGCCTCGAACGGATGGCTAAGTAATTTAGCATAAATATCAGCGCCAGGCAGTCGGGCTTGCCAAAATTCTGGCCGTAAATGCATGAAACGCCAGATAGCAAATCACTTTTGTCAGTTTTTATTCTCACCATGGCACGCTATTTACAGGATAGCTGGAGATCGATTACCGTGATAAAAACTAGTGTATTTCTCATCATCGCTTTATTCATCATGATGCCAATGGGTGAATTGTTGGCGCAAAATGAAGGGCCAAAGCAGGAGGTCTTTCTTCATCCGGATAGATTTTACAAGAAATTTTTTCCGGGGCTTAGAATAAAACGGCGTCCACCGGATTCATCCTATATCAAAGTGTACCCCAGCTATCTCTCGGTGGGGGTACACATATTGTCCCCGAATATTGGCTTAGACATGAATTCAATAAAGCCTAAGCCTTCGGGTTATGACCCTTCCTCAAAATTCAGAACCAATATTCCCGATGTTGTTGGTTTTTCGGCAAGCTATCGGTTTGTATCGGTTGGGTTTTCGTTCCTTTCAAAATCCGGATTGTCCACGCACAATGATTACGCTCCAAGCCATTATCGCACCGCTACGATTAAGTACAATAGCACAGCTTATGCACTTCAGTTTAAATACTTTCGAATTCAGGGGTTTACTGATATTAATCAAACCAGTGGCGCTGGTCCCAATTTGCTGTACAAACCAAGACCGGATATGCTGAGCAAGGAATTTCAATTTGAAGGTATCTATAATTTTAGCTGGAAAAAGTATTCCTATATCGCACCTCTGACTTTTTCACAACGTCAGATAAGAAGTCACGCGGGGTTTCTTTTGAAAGCTGGCGTCTATTACAATCGGCTATCGAGTGACACAACGATCATCAATCAGCGGCAACAGCCTTATTATGACGACTTCCAGGGTGTTAAGGCAATCCAATCCTTATCCATCAAAATCGCACCGGGTGTAGGGGGCAATCTGGTCTTTCTTAATCGTATTTATTTATCCCTTGCCGCATTTTCATCATTTGACCTCTACTATTACAAATACCTTAAACTCCCGGATGAAACAGCAAGCGGAAGAAGGGCATTTGTTTTGACATGGGATGGCAAAGCAAGTCTAGGTTATCAGTCCAAACGCCTCTATGCCGGCCTGCGCTACGAGGTGGAGAGAAGGGTCGGTGCATTGCACAGCCTGGACTTTAAGGCAACGTACGGTTATGTCGGTATTGAATTGGGATATCGATTTGACACACCCCGTTTGGTGAAAAAATTGTACAAAGAAACCATGCCGCCGGGGTTGTAATGAAACGGTAGGGGATCACCGAGATTGGAAACCGACTTTTCGGTTTTCCTGATTATGTGGATTTATTGACTCGCGACCATTTTTACCTTGGTGGTTATTCTCATAAATTGGACTCGAATCATCTTCCACCATTCAACCCATTCCATTATGAAAAGAAGAGACGTCCTCAGAACACTTGGGATTGCTGCCGGCGCAACGATGTTGCCACAGTTGGGATTTTCTCAAGCGCAAAATAAACTGGCAACACAATTCAAATTTTGTCTGAACACCAGCACCATTCGAGGTCAAAACCTCGGCCTTCAAAAATCAATAGAGATAGCTGCAATGGCCGGATTCGACAGCGTTGAACTCTGGGTTATGGACGTGGTGGCTTATAAAAAAGAAGGTGGTTCCATGACGGCTTTGAAAAAACTACTAGACGATAATCACATTACTGTTGAGGACGCCATTGGATTTGCACCCTGGATGGTGGAAGACAACCAGCAGCGTGAGGCGGGGTTCAAACAGATGAAAGAAGAGATGCTGCTGATGGGTGAACTCGGTTGTAAACGCATCGCTGCACCGTCTTCGGGAGTGAAAACGGATCAGCCTCTTGACCTTTTCAAAGTGGGTGAACGATATAAAAAATTGCTCGACTTGGGTCGCGAAACCGGCGTCATGCCGTTGCTGGAGTTTTGGGGCGGGTCGCCGGTATTCTACCATTTTGGTCAAGCGCTCATGGCAGCCGCCGCTGCAAATGATCCGGATGTGCGTATTCTTCCCGACGTGTACCACCTCTTCCGGGGCGGCTCTGGTTTTGATTGTTTGAAAATGGTGGACGGAAGATTGATTGATGTGATCCACATGAACGACTATCCGGCGTCCATCCCACGCGAGCAACAAACCGATGGGCATCGTGTCTATCCGGGCGATGGGGCTGCACCTTTTAAACAGATAATTACCGATCTGTCCAATATGGGGGGAACCAAAGTGTTGTCGTTGGAATTGTTCAACCGGGAATATTGGAAGCAGGATGCGTTGACGGTAGCAAAGACTGGATTAGAAAAGATGAAGCGGGTGGTTGCGATAGGTTAGGAATTATGGAAGAATAAATCGGACCATGCACCACCATCCAGAAAGGCACATTCTTTCCAAGTCCACCTTCATGAAGGGATGTCAGTGTGTAAAATCATTGTATCTCAATAAGCATCAGCCAAAATTAAAGGAAAAGATTTCCGTCTCGCAGCAGGCGCTTTTTGACCGGGGTACCAGTGTTGGCGAACTCGCCAGGCAACTTTTTCCAGGTGGCATCGATGCCAGCCCTGAATTCTATTACGATTATGCGAGATCCATTGAGTACACAAGGCAATTAATTCAGGATGGACAGCCCATCATCTACGAAGCTGCGTTTCAATTCGATGGCGTTTTGGTGGCCATAGATATTTTAGCAAAGGAGAATGGCGTCTGGAAAGGTTATGAGGTAAAGAGTACGACTGGGGTAAAAGAAACTCATCTTCTGGATGCCGCCCTGCAATACTATGTGATTACCCAATTGGGCATCGACCTGAATGATATGGCTATCGTTCACCTCAACAATCAATACCTGCGCATGGGGACACTGAATGTCCGCGGATTGTTTGTTATGGTTTCCATTAAGGAAGAAGTGAAGGAAAATCAGGAATTTATCGCCGCGAAAATTTCGGAACTCAAGGAGGTGCTCCGCCTGACCGAAGTACCTGTTGTGGACATTGGCCCGCATTGCTACGATCCTTACCCTTGTGATTTTGTTGGTCATTGCTGGCAACACATTCCGCAACCCTCTGTTTTTAACCTTTCCAACTTGCGCTGGAAACAGCAACTTGAACTTTACAATCAGGGCATCATCCGGTTTGAAGACATCACGGATGACGTTGAGCTCAATGACCATCAGCGTCTTCAGGTGAATTGTCATCTGAACAAAACCAATAACGTGGATCAGCACGGGATTCAGGAATTTCTTTCGGGTTTATCCTACCCACTCTATTTTCTTGACTTTGAAACATTTAATCCTGCCATTCCCATATTTGATAACTCACGGCCTTATCAGCAGATTCCTTTTCAATATTCCATTCACTATAAGAAACATCCTGAGGGAGAATTACGACATACTGATTTTCTCGCTTTGCCCAATGCCGATCCACGTCCGGCTTTTATCAAACAGTTGCTCAGCAAGACGCATATGCCCGGAGATATTCTCACCTATAATCAAAACTTTGAAAAGACCCGACTGAAGGAATTGGCCCGTGATTTTCCGGAATATGGTTATGCGCTGGAAGAGCGAATCGCGAGGATAAAAGATCTTATGCCACCCATTCAGCAACGACTTTATTACACCCCGGAAATGAATGGTGCTTACTCGATCAAGGACGTGCTTCCGGCATTGGTACCGGAATTGAAATATGATGACTTGCCGATCAACAACGGAAGTGACGCGAGCCTTTACTTTGAACAAATGATCTATGATCCTACCGCTGACCTGGTGACAATCCGAAGAAATTTGCTCGCCTATTGCAAACTGGATACGCTCGCGATGGTGAAGATTCTGGAGAAATTGGAGAATGAAATTCGATAGTCGATATGAAAGGTTTTATTTTGCCTTCATCCGGTTATTCTTTGGATTGTGTTCTACTTCCGCGAGTCCCAGTTTTTCAAGCAAGGGCGGGACATACATTCCAAATCTTCCGCGAAGCCCTTTTTTTAATCCATACCAACCGCCAACCGGATTCTTAGCCGATCGCCCCCAGGCTTCAACCGTTCCTTCTTTGGCAGGTTTTTGCTCATCGGCGGAACCCAGCTCCATCCAGTCGCCGTGTTTCTTGAGCAGGGTGTGCAAGTCCTTGATGCAACGATAGTCATAAAGCAGTGTTGTTTTGCCGACAACACAGACCAGTACTTCTTTTCCGTCTTTTTCATCTTTGTACATTTCATAGTCGGAGGTCTGTGGAGGCGTTTTGAGCTTCCAAGGGTTTTCTTTGATTCCTTTTTCCATAAGATTTAGTTCTTTGTGGTGAAATGGATTCTGATTCTTTTTTGAGATGTTGCAAATTGTTCGAACTGTTTAATTCCGCATTTGTCATTTTCAAAATTGGAACAAATTATACCGCGACAACAAACCATCCATCAGAACGTCACGCTCAATAGAACGATCTCGGTTCCCCTCCTCACTTTCACCGGCACGGTCTGCCCTTTCTCAAATTTTCCGAGCGCTTCCATGTACCCGGTAATATCTTTGATCGTCAACTCGCCCATTTGGATAATCACATCGCCGGTTTTAACGCCTGCTTTCTGCGCCGGTTTCCCTTCCGTAACGCCATCGACCTGAAGACCTTCGGCATTGGAGGTGTAACTGGGCATGATTCCCATGGTTACTTTGAAGGAGCGTGCCGAGCCCATCGATTTATTTTTGGTAGTAAGAAAGGTCAATTTGGGTTGATCGTCCAATTGATTAATCAACCGGATAATGAAATCTAACACATCAACTTCCCCTCCATAATTGATTTTGTCCGCATCGTCAGATGGCTTGTGATAATCACTGTGTGAGCCGGTAAAAAAGTGGAGAGCTGGAATTTTTTTTAGATAAAAGGAAGAGTGGTCTGAAGGCCCCATTCCGGCTGAATCGGTTTTGATGGTGAGCGAATTGCCGGAAAGTTGTTTTAATACGCGTTCCCAAACAGGGCTGGTGCCAGTACCGCTCACCGATACGATGTGGGTAGTGGGATCCAGTCTGCCGATCATATCCATATTGATCATGTAAGTGATGCGGGCGGTATCAACGGTCGGGTGTTCGGTAAAGTATTTTGAGCCAAACAGTCCGAGTTCTTCCCCGCTAAAGCAGATAAAAATGAAATTGTTTTTCTCCTGGGTTTTGTTGTTCTGAAAATACCGCGCCAGTTCGATCACTCCCGCTGAACCCGAGGCATTGTCGTCGGCCCCGTTGTGGATTTTATCTTGTGGATTGGCATCGAGCGAACCACCGTCGTTGCCCAGGCCGAGGTGATCATAGTGACCACCAATGATGATTGTATTGCTCGCTTTGTTATCAATAAATCCAATCACGTTTCTTGCCATGCCTTCTTTGCCTGTACCATGAACGCCAGATTTGTAGGGAAACGATTGAAAAAAAGTCTGGTTGTCGCCTTTGGGGAGCAACTTTATTTCCTTGAACTGACTTTCGATATAGGCGGCAGCCATCTTCTCACCTGAAGAACCTGTGCCGCGCCCCATAAGCGAGTCATTGGCAAGGATATGGATGTGTTTGTAAACATTAATCTCCGGCACCTGGGCAAGGGACGGAAGCGTGATGAAGCTGGTGGCCATCAGAAAGAAGCAAATTTTGTTCATACTTCACGGAAAATGAAAATGCAATCTAATTGTTATTGCGCAGACCTCAATGCTGTTGTGGCGGTCGCAGTTACAATATTGAAAGCGGATGTATTAAGGGTATCGGCAAAACAAAGCAAATATGAAAAACAGGCTATTTCTTATTCTGGCCATCTCAATCCTGGCTGTTGCGTGTTCCGAGTACTCGTGTCCTACCTATGGCAATCATTACTCCTATTCACCCCCCAAGCAAAAAACTTTCAAGATGAAGAGCAGTGCATCAGGCAAGAAAACCGTTAAAAGGGCGGAACAATAACAAAAGTTCAAAGTTCGAAGTTGTTTAGCGCTGAAAATCTGATTTTAGATTTGTAAATCCGGAATCAAGGATTTAAAACCCCTCATCACAACCATCCCCCGGTATTCCATTTTCATTTGTTCGAAGGGAAGGGTTAGCCTGTCAAAAATTTCAAAGCCCATTTTTTGGTAGAAAGCCAGTGCGTTGTGACTGCTGTCCATGGCTTTGAGAAAGATGATATCCTGATTGTGGTATTTTGCAATCTCGACCGCGACCTCCATGAATTTTTTACCGAGACCAGAGCCAGCGAACTCTTTCAGAATATAGATTCGTTCCACTTCCAGGCAATGCTCACTTTCAAGACCTTTCCACTTTTCATTCAGTCTTAATTTTAAATAACCAACCGCTTGTTGTTCCAGATAAGCGATGTAATGGAAGTTGTTGAGATCACTTAGCTCCCGCCGGAGTTTCTCAACAGGGTAGGCGTATTCGAGATACCACATGCCCCCATCATGCCAGAGGTGGATATAATATTGTTTGTAAATGGTGATGGCCAGTTCTGACAATTTCGCTGCATCATCAGCCGTGAGCATGCGTATGGTCCATGGGTTGGTTAGGGGCATTGAATTGCGAATCACAACTCAAAACTCGGCATTCCCCGGAAATCTCGGAAAGGGAATCACATCCCGGATATTCGTCATGCCGGTTACGAAAAGAATCAATCGCTCGAATCCCAGACCAAAACCGCTGTGCGGGGCGGTGCCAAACTTTCTCAGTTCGATGTACCACCACAACTCTTTTTCCGGGAGTTTCAATTCCTGAATGCGTCGCGTCAGATTCTCATACCGTTCTTCGCGTTGTGAGCCTCCGATGATTTCACCGATCCCGGGAAAAAGTACATCCATGGCCGCCACGGTTTTGCCATCGTCATTCTGGCGCATGTAGAAGGCCTTGATTCCTTTTGGGTAATTGTAGAGGATAACCGGCTTTTTGAAATGTTTTTCAACAAGGAAGCGTTCATGCTCCGATTGCAAATCGACACCCCAGTTTTCAATCAGGTAGTGAAATTTTTTCTTTTTGTTTGGGTTGGAATTTTTTAGAATTTCTATTGCTTCCGTGTAGCTCAGTTTTTGAAATTCATTTTCAGTAACAAACTTCAACCGATCAATCAATCCGAGTTCATTGCGCTGATCTTGTGGTTTGGAGGCCTCTTCTTCCATGGCCCGCTTATTTAAGAACTCAAGGTCGTCAACGCAATTCTCCAATGCATAGCGCACAAGATACTGAAGCAATTCAGTCGCTAATTGCATGTTGTCGTGGATGCCGTAAAAAGCCATCTCGGGTTCGATCATCCAGAATTCCGCCAGGTGCCGGGTGGTGTTGGAGTTTTCTGCGCGGAAGGTGGGGCCGAAAGTGTAGGTCTCACTTAGTGCCAGTGCATAGGTTTCCACTTCAAGCTGACCGGAAACGGTGAGGTTGGTTTCCTTGCCAAAGAAATCCTCCTTGTAGTTAACATGGTGGTGCGCATCACGGGGTGGATTGATAGCATCCAGTGTAGTCACCCGGAACATGGCACCGGCTCCTTCCGCATCCGACCCGGTAACAATGGGGGTATGAATGTAAAAGAACCCACGGTCATTAAAGAATTTATGCACAGCGAAAGCCATCGCATGACGCACCCTCATGACCGCGCCAAACGTGTTGGTGCGTGCACGCAGATGGGCAATTTCGCGAAGGAATTCGAGTGAATGTTTTTTTGGTTGCAGTGGATATTTTTCCGCATCACTATCACCGAGGATTTCCAGTTGCTGTATTTTAATCTCCACAGCCTGACCTTTGGCCGGCGAGGCAATTAATTCCCCGGTAACGGAAATACAAGATCCCGTCGTGATGCGTTTGAGGATCGTTTCGTCGATGGAATTCAAGGCCACTACTGCCTGCAGATTATGAATGGTAGAACCATCATTGATGGAAATAAACTGGTTGTTGCGGAAAGTGCGCACCCAGCCTTGCACGGTTACGATTTGGCTTGCGGGTGTAGTGGAAAGTAATTCTTTGATCTTGGTCCTCTTCATAGTGCATTAACAATGGAGTCGCAAAAAACGGGAATTTGAGACTTTAATCAAAGCTTAATATGGATTGGATCATTCTTACCTCCAAGACGCAAAAGCGCAAGGGAAAGCTAAGAATCTGAAATATGTGAAAAAGGGTCATCTTCACGCCGATATTATTTTTTTCAATCAGACCGCTTAACCCCTAATTTAACCTTTGTCTCCCTTGCCTTAAATGATAACTTTGTGATAGGAAAGGGTATGCAGAGATTAGGACTAAGTCAAAATTTACAACAAAAGTTATCGCCCCAGCAGATTCAGTTTATCAAACTGCTGCAGGTGCCGACGGCTGAGCTGGATAACCGCATTGAGGAGGAGTTGGAAATCAATCCGGCCCTGGAAGAGGGTACCGAGGAGGAAGTCCCGGAGACTACCGAAACACCAGAGTCACAGGAATCCAGCGATGACGAACCTGCCAAAGACGAGTCCACATCAGAACAGGAAATCGACCTGAAGGATTATTTGGGAGACGACGAATACAGCGGGTACAAAACGCAAAACGAAGGGGGAGAGGATGAAGATGAGCGGGAGATGCCTATTCCCATGGGAACCTCCCTTCATGAAACCTTAATGACGCAGTTGGGTTTTCTGGGTTTAAATGATCACCAATTTGCGATCGGCAAACAGTTGGTGGGAAGCATTGAAAGTGATGGCTACATTCGCCGCGAGTTGGACTCGATCGTCAACGACATGGCTTTCTCTCAGGGCGTCGAGACGACTTTGCAGGAAGTGGAGGAGATTATGAAAAAGATACAAAGTTTTGACCCGGCTGGCATTGCCGCGCGCAATTTACAGGAATGCCTCCTGCTACAACTCGACCGCATGGATGATGGACAGGATGTGGATGTGATCGTAGCCAAACGCATTCTGAACGAGTGCTACGAAGAATTTATCAAGAAGCACTATCCAAAAATCCTGAAGAAGCTCGATCTGGATGATGAGGAATACATCAAGGATGCCATCGATCTGATTGTGCGGCTGAACCCCAAGCCGGGTGGCGAGATCACTTCCGGTATGGTGAAGAACCACTATGTCATTCCGGATTTTATCCTGGCCAATGCCAATGGTAAGCTGGAGTTGTCTTTGAACAGCAAGAATGCACCCGAACTCCGCATCAGCCGCTCTTATACCGATATGTTTAAGGCCTATCACAGCAGCGACAAGAAAGACAAGAAGCTAAAGGAAGCTGTGACTTTTGTAAAACAAAAGCTGGACGCAGCCAAATGGTTTATTGATGCAATCAAGCAACGACAGCATACCCTCATGCGGACGATGAAGGCCATTGTCGATTTTCAATACGATTATTTTTTGGATGGGGATGAAACCAAGTTGAAGCCGATGATCCTGAAAGACATTGCGCAAATGATCAATATGGACATCTCAACAGTAAGCCGCGTGGCCAGCAGCAAAAGCGTGCAGACCGATTTTGGCATTTTTCCGTTAAAATATTTTTTCTCCGAAGGAATTGCTACGGATTCCGGCGAGGAAGTGAGCAGCCGGGAAGTTAAGCAAATTATCAAAGACCTTATTGAATCAGAAGACAAGAACAAACCGCTCTCCGATGACAAACTGGAGGACTTATTAAATCAGAAAGGCTACAATATCGCAAGACGCACAGTGGCCAAGTACCGCGAGCAGCTCAATATCCCCGTGGCGCGGTTAAGAAAGGAGATGTGATCGTGAGGGCTGCGCAAATAGTTTCGATTATTTTTCATCCTCTTTTGCTCACCACCTACCTGGTTGGTGTGATCGGAATTTGGATGCCTTCTCTTTTGCTGGTGCGCCAGGAGCATGTATTGACTTTTACAGCTTTTATTTTTGGTATCACTTTCGTGCTGCCAGCACTCAACCTTTACCTCTTCCGGCAATACGGGATGATTACTTCCTGGAAAATGGAATCAAGAAGTGAACGGATTTTGCCTTTTGTTTTTATTTCGATCGTGTATGTTCTGATCGCATGCTTGTTTGTTTATAAAGTTCACTTGTCGGTAAATTTTACAAAACTACTGCTCATTATTGCTGCACTGGTGGTGGCGAGTACAGTGTCCACCCTCTTTTTTAAAGTAAGTGTTCATAGCGTCTCGTGGTGGGGAATGGTCGGGATTGTTTTGCCATTGAACAAAGTAGCGGGGGGAGAACTGATTTGGCCCACTGCCGCTCTGATCTTAATTGCCGGCGTGGTGATGTCGGCCCGACTAAAGTTGAATGCACACACCGTGAATGAGGTGATGGTGGGAGGGGGAATAGGTTTTATAGTTAGTTATGTCGGGATGACTATATTGTTTTAAAGTTCCAAGTCTAAAGTTTTCACATAGGCATTAAGTGTATGGGATTTGAATTTTTGAAATACGATGTTGAGGGGAGCGTGGCACACATCAGGCTCAACCGTCCCGATGTTTACAATGCACTCAACGACGCCATCACCTATGAACTTCAGGATGCGTTCAAGGTGGTGGCCAAAGATGAACAGGTTCGCGTGGTGGTGTTCACCGGGGAAGGAAAAGCATTTTGCTCCGGTCAGGATTTGAAATCGGGACCAGAAAAGGGAACGCGATCTTTTATGGATTCCTTGCATAAGCGATACAATCCAATCATCCGCGCGATGCGCAATTTACCCAAGCCCATTGTGTGCCGTTTGAATGGCGTGGCGGCCGGGGCTGGTTGTTCGCTGGCATTGGCGTGTGACATGATTGTGGCATCGGAAGACGCAACGCTGATTGAAGTCTTTATTAATATCGGCCTGGTGCCAGATTCCGGTTCATCTTTTTTTCTGTTGCGCCGGATGGGGATGGCAAAAGCATTTGAACTGAGTAGTATGGGCACGAAGGTCAAGGCTGCAACAGCATTGGAGCTGGGTCTGGTGAACAGCGTTGTTCCGGCCGACCAATTGGATATGAAAGTTAAGGAGTACACCGACTATTTCGCCAAAGCACCCACCCGCGCGATTGGGTTGATCAAGAAAATGCTGAACAAGTCAGCGACCGCTACGCTGGAAGAAATGCTGGAGTACGAGGCTTACTGCCAGGAGATCGCAGGAAAGACCCATGATTATCACGAAGGCGTGGAGGCGTTCCTTGAAAAAAGGAAGCCGATGTTTTTAGGGAAGTAGTTAAATTCTAAATTCAGTATTCAAAATTTAGAGTTTTGGTTGAGCCGTACAGCACGCATACAATTTGGGTGCAGCTCAACCTTAAACCTTGGAAGGCAACTATATACATCTTGGGACAAGGCTAAAAAATCTCTTTTCATCGACCGCAAATCTCATTTTTGAAATTTACAATCCTGCCATTGCAAACAGTTCGGACGGTGCAATTTCTAATGCCTGACAGATTGATAACAACCTGTCAAGTCTGGTGCAAACCGTCCCCCGTTCGATCTTGGCAATCGCTTGGTGGCTCAACCTTGTTCGGTAATGAAGTTCGGAGATTGATAGTCTCCTTTGTTTTCTCACATTCCGAATTGATTCACCAACCATTCGCATATAATCGTTTTCGATCATTTATTTTCTGTTGCCTTCTTTGCAGAGGCCACAGATACCTTTAAAACATCGTCCAAAGAACCTACAATTTTGAGATTACTCTTTTCGTAGGTCTTTGGACGTTTGGTTTTTTTAACGGATTTCTTTTTGACCATGCTCAAATTTACGCAATTAGATTTTTATACTTCAATCTCTTTTCAGACTGTCCAAGAAACTTTTCAAATTTGGCTTGTTCAGAAACCTTGCGTTCATTGAAACGGCTTGCAAATTCATTCAAGTATCTATCCAAATGCTTTTCGCTTACACTGTGGTAAATACCATAGATACCACGTTTCAATACACTCCAAAAGTTTTCGATTGTATTGGTGTGTATGTCTCCATTGACATAGATTTTAAGGCTATGGTTAATTGTGGAGTGTGTATAGTCAGACCCTAATTTTTTATAAGACACAAATTCATCCGTATAAAGCGTTGCGCCATTGGCTACGTATTGCTTTACAAATGGGACCATATTTTCAGCGGTTGCGTTCGGTACATATTTCAGAACCACTTTTCCATCACGTTCAATAACACCTAAAATCACTTTCTTATTATCGGGTTCGCCTTTTTTAATTCTTTTGTTAGCGTGTTTGTTTTTCTCTTTACCACCTAAATAGGTTTCATCGGCCTCAACCGGATAATTTGCACCTACCATAGTTGGGGCGTTAGATGTCAGCATTTCGCGAACGCGATGCAATACGAACCAAGCTGTCTTTTGGGTAATGCCGAGTTCACGACCTAATTGTAGTGAACTAATTCCCTTACGATTTGAACCTGCTAAGAAGATGGCGGCAAACCAGATACGGAAAGATATTTTAGAATTATCGAATATAGTTCCTGTCTTAACGGTGAACTTCTTGGCACAATCTTTATCAGAGCATTTGAAACCCCTGTTTGTTCTGTATGGTGCCTTATCAATTCCGCAATGGGGGCAAACGGGGTTACCGTTCCAGCGTATTTTCTCATAGTAATCTATACCTGTTTTTTCGTCCTTGAAATGGTCTAGTAATTGGGGGAGTGATTTGAAGTTCATGGCCTTAATGTTTAACAATGTAAATATACAGTTAGTCCCAACATCTTCCAAATAAATAAGGTTAAATTTTCTTTATATATCTTTGTAAAAAAGAACCCCGTGCGCTAACACAGGGTTCGAAAATGGAATGAAGGGCTTGGGTTCCCGCTAATGGGACGGTTGACCTTTCCGGAGAGCGACTCCTTCCCGCATACATTTACGTTCACGTTTCCATTTTACCAGTTGCATCGTCTAATGCTGTAAGGGTCAAATTTAAAACCACAGCCTCATTGGGAGGATGTGGCTTAGTTCGCTGGTATCTAAAGTCAACAATTCCTTTTGTAATTAATTGCTCCTTAAACCCTGGGAGGGGTAAACCATCAATATCAAACCAATTAGGAAGTCCCCAATAACTCCCCTTACCATAGGTTCTAATTATTTTTACAGCCTCTCCATCTTCTGATAATTTTGTAAGGGCAGATGAAAAACTAGCTTGAATGTTTTTCTTCGCTACGTCTTTGAAGGTTGGTTTGAGGTTCAAAAACTCCATAAAAACATCATCAGTACTAAGAAATCTTCCCTTGTCCCTCAATATCTCAATGCTAATGGACTTCCAGTTAAAATCTTGGTCTTTTAAAAGGGATTGCCTTTTCTTAAGAGAGGTATTTCCTGCTGTGGATTGGGCATTAACGCCCTTAATAAGGGATTGAATTTCCTTTTCTTCATTCCAAAGATCCTCTTGTTGGCTTGCGATTTTTGAAAGGCGATCTTGGAGTTGCTTTAGTAAAATCTCCTTTTGTCTGTCTGTAAGCTGTGTTAAATTGTCCATAATAACCTTGTTTTTTGATTAATTATGGCTATCTTTGCGATAGCATTTTAAAAAATCAGAGACGCTGCCTGGAATCGAACCAGGTTCCCCAAGATTGCAAGTCACGGTACCTAACCATCGGCCACAGCGTCAACGATAGAACTTTGAGATTAGCCCCTGTCTAAAGCAGGGGCTTTTCTTTGTCCTATCGGATGTAAATATACGACTTATATTTTGTTATTAGCCAATGTTGCACTAATAGATTCAGGAATTTTTAATATTGATCAAAGACACAGAATACTAAATAATTTAGTAATTTCATTAACCTCAAAACTGGTTAACCAAAGATTTAGTTAATAGGTTGGCACCATTTATGCGATTTGTCGTTATATATTTACTAAAACAAACCAACAAAACACATAATTATGAACAACAACATTATGAATAACAACATGGATGCGGTTGTCTTTCAAATGGATGGCATATACTTCGCTTTTGTTAGGAAGTATCCGGCTGCGGCTGTTTCTGCAAATAATCTTGATGATTTATTTAAGAGACTTAGAATTGCATTGGCCGATGTAATTCAATATGAACAATTTAATTATGTCATTCAACGAATACCAGCATAAACTTTGACCAAGGAAGAATTTTGCGACTATGCATGTGAAAACGGATGTGTTTCCGAGGATAAAATTGTTAGAAATACAATTAATGGTCGGTTTACACGTATTGATGATTCATTTAATGAAACCGACTTACATGCTGTGCATCATGTGTGCGTTTTGGGAATAGGCCCTCCTGATGATTTAGAGGATTTGTATGATGTATATTCCCCTTTATATTGGGCGGCAATCAATAATATACCGCCTTCGAAAGTTAATTCCCCCATCGCTTCTTAGCCCGCATTAGTGACTATCTTTTTTGATTGGATTCCTGTGAGGAAGTCTTAATTAAATTTAGCGCCTTGTCCCAAGATGTATATAGTTGCCCCTTGGAACTTAAGCTTTAGACTGCAACGTATCAGAATCCATCAATTGAAAACCCAACCGTAAGGGTGTTCATATTGGTAAGGAGGGGTCCTTTATTTTTCTCGAAAAGCGGCAAGATGTTATAGTAGGTGAAGATGTGAAATCCCCCTACTCCGATCCGTGTAAAAAGAGAGACCCGGTAGGGGTTGAGTCCGTGAAATTGTTTGTCTTTAACGGTTTTCACTTCACCGTCTTCCCGGTATTTCACTTTTGTAAATCCATCATACAATACGCCCGCGCGTCCGCCTACGGTGATGTTGAAGCTGCGCGCGATGTCTTCGGGGTGCGTGTCAAAACGAAAACCAACAGGTAATTCAAAGTAATTGGTTACGAGCATGCTCTTGTAAGCGCCGATGTGTTGAAGGGCATTGGCCGAGATGAGAGCAAAACTCCCATCGGCTGGGTCTTTGACCGGATTTAACGTAAAATTATTAATCAGCTTATAGCGCTCCAGGCTCAGGCCGATGCCTGGGACAAAGCTAAATTTCGAGTGCAGAATGCGAATAGGGTATTGATAGTAAAAGTTGACGGTGCGGGAGCCCCAAAAGCCCTGGTCGAAATTGGTAGGAACCTTGCGACCGCGATTAAATCCGAATTCGAATATGAAGGTACCCGGGATGTCAGGGCGAGCCACCTTCCTGGGTTTGGGTTTTTCCTGTGCAAATAGGGAAAGGGAGCCAAAGAAGAACAACAACAGCACAGCAACACTACGGATCATGATCATTGAATTTCGTTTAAATGCCTGTCCGGGGGTACCGAAGGCGGACTTTGGGCTAAGCAAGCGTCAAAAATAAGTTTTTTAACCAAGGGAGCCAAGGGGGACTCTTTGGCCAAGTAAATATATTATTTTAGATTTGCGAACATTTTAAGTAAAAGGGCCTGTAGCTTAACTGAATAGAGCATCTGACTACGGATCAGAAGATTGGGGGTTTGAATCCCTCCAGGCTCACGGATCAATCAAGCAGTTATGAAAATAACTGCTTTTTTGTTTTTAGATTTTAAAGCATTTTTAAAACAATCCAGTCAGTGGTGCAGTTTGAATTGATAAGGTATTCTTTACCTCTAACGCCCCTGAGATGACTTTCGTATAATCTAAGGCGACAAATGTCAGAAACTTGTCCGGGTTTACCAATCACCTTCTTCATAAAGTACACGGAATTGATTGGGTGGATTCGAAAAAAGAGTATCAAATATGGAAGTTGGTAGTATTCCAGCAAAAAGGCGAGGTGCTCAAAAGGAAAAGCCAAGGTTCCCGACCACGTTGTTGTAATCAAGGGAAGGGGTTAATTCAGCAACAATAAACCCTTTGCCCACCCTGGCCTTCACGCCAAGCCCGACAACAAATGCTAAGCTTAGGTTATCAATGTTCTTGTCACTTCCGTATTTCCAGAAGTCGACCCCGGCACCTAGTTTGGACAAAGGGTCGAAAGGCCCCGGTGCTGCTGTGAATATTGAAACCGACAGGCAATAACGAAAATTGTTGCGAAGAGCCGATAAAGTATTTCTCGTTAACTTGTCTGAACACAACGCCCATTTGAAAACTTACGCGTTGTGTACTCTCCGGCAGTGACCGGTTGATATAGTAGGCAAGCCGGTAAAGGGATTGATGGCCTGAAATCAGTGTCACGCCGCCCGTTAGTGTATGTGAATACGTGACCCTGGGTTTGTAATTTGTTACCGGATATTCATTAGCGAATCGCTGGTCATAGTCAAGAATATCCCTTTGAATTTCCTTTTCCTTGTAGCGAACGGCCGGGCTGGCGGGTACGTTTTCCCCTTTCACTACCTGTAACAAATGGATGTGGTTCTGCGACTCGGCAGCATATTGATTTCCCTTGCTGTCCGTAATCTCCTTCACCGTAGGTTCTATAAGATGAATCCACATGTTGGTTTCTTTATTCAACAGAAAAAACTCTGGCTTGGATTTCGCCTTTTCCAGGGCATACAGATTGATCTTTCCTTCCACACTTCGCTTGACAAAAAATGCCGAGGAGTCCTGAGAATTGATTTCCCCTTTTTTAAATGAAAGTCGCCGGAAAACACGACCTCTGTCAAAACCAAATGCCAGTATATCAGAAGGACCATAAATTGTCCGTTGGTTTTCCCCGCTCTTCACAAATTCAATCCTGGAACTGAGTTGTGAATTGGTTCGGTCAGTGAGATTGCCCCAAACGGTATCTTTTTTGAGATTGACAATGTAGCCAGGCTTCAATTCCTGTGCTCTGACCCTTATCGTCGTTGTGATCAAACACAACAGCAATAGGACGCGATGAATCACAGAATCATATATTTCAATCAAATTAGAGATCAATTCCTGAAAATCCAAATTGGGTCTGTTAGTTGATTGAATAAGGATTTCCTAAAGGCTGTATCGGCGCTCCAATTCGGAATTTCGGGAAAGCCGACTGACACAGAAAGGGTAATAACGAAATGGAATTGGTAGATAACAAAAAGGAAAAACGGTAATAGAACACGCTAGCTGATACTTTCCTTCCTTTGATTTGGAGGGTTGAACGTGCGGATGCACTATTGCCGCCTTTTATACACAAACAAATTCGCCCGCTCTTTTTTGCTCCCTTCGCTCAAAGTGTAATATTCATTGCCGTCGCGCGACCAGGCGATCGCTTCTCCCTGGGGCTCGCGCTCATAAGCCAACGATAGAGGCTGTTTTGTTATGAGTTCCGGTAAGGTTTCTCCGGCTGAGCGTTTCCAGTAATAGACGTGGTCATAATCTTTTAATAATAGTTCCAATCCATCGGTCGAAATACTCCCTGCTACTATTTTGGTATAGGGGAGGGTCATCACTTTTTGAAGTGTCAGCGTGTCATGCGAAAATGGATAGGGTGTCTTGTACAAGGCTACCGATTGCTCGCGTTTGGAAATCATATACAGATCATCGGTAAAAGGATCGATCAGGATCGTTTCAGTATCCCGTTTGCCATCGGGCATCCTTAAAATGAGGGTATCAAATTGGGTAATGATGGTTTCTTTTTCCGTAGTGAGCAGGGGCTCCTCAAACCGATAAATAAATTTTAGATCATACCGCGCTGCGTTGTCACCGATGTCGGCAACATAAATGTAATTTTTACCGGGCACGGGCCCTTTACCGATCGCAACATCTTCCCAATCCCGATTGTGTACGGGTCCAAGCTTACAGACCAGTTTTATTTTGGCATGCTGATCAATCAAAAAAATTTCCGCCGGATTTCCGCTGTCGTTGATGGTCCACAACAAACCTGGATTGGCAATGCTGGCCACCAGTCCGGAAGCTTCTTCCAGTCGCTGCGATACCTGGCCCAGGGCTTTGCCCGTTGAAAACAGGTCCTGCTTTTTTTCCGGTTTGCAACTCCAGCCGAGTAGGCCCACGGCAATCAAAAATAAAAGCACTCTCATAAAATTTGTTTGGATAATTCTAACTATTCCCCTTCCCATTTTTGAAGCAATCGCAGACTTGTGCCGTCAGAAAATTGAATCGACTCAATCGATAAGGTTGATACCATTTCATTTAAGGGGGTGTCATGCAACCAGGGATCGTGGTTCATTGTACTATCCGCGGGCCATGTCAGTACCTCCGTTTTTTGTGGCGCTAAATTTTCCGGTGACTTATTTGTGTTTTCGGTGTTGATTCGGATTTCTTTGTTCCGAAAGTGATATATGTCGGAAAGATGGATGTCGATGGTGTATTCCGAAATTATTTTGTTGCCCGTGTTTTGCACGTCAACAAGGATTTTTACGCTTTTGGGTTGACCAACATGGTCATCCGTAATTTTGTCAAAGTTTGCAATCTTCAATGTATTGGTCATCGCTTCGATGATTGGTTTGTTAATCAGGTCTACCCTTTTCTGCTCAAGCCTTTCCATCTCATGTTGAAATTTGGCCAGCCCTGTCAATTCGATTACTTGCCAATAATTTCCCATGTTGCGCATTTTAATATTGACGGTTAAAATGGTGTCAAAGTGGATATGCTTTACACCGATCCCGATCAAGGCGATTTTGCCTTCTCTTTTTTCGTATTCAATTCCGGTCATGCTTACCGCCCCGGCGCGCTTCCAAAGGTCGTGCATGGGATTGATGCTATTTCCGCTAAAAGGATTTTCTGATTGAAATTTTCCATGCTCAACCCATTTTTGAATTTGAGGTTTATAGAGAAGGGTAAGCTGGGGTTTGATTATGTCCAATAGTCCGGCGCCAAAGTAGGACCATGATGCAGCCATTTTGTCTTCCGCTGCGGAGTTGCCTTTCAATATTTCAAATACCTGATCCATCAGACTGGACATCGTTGCGTCAACGTCTACATGTTTTTCAAATGCAGCGTAGTCGTGATTTTCCAGTGCGTTCTTAATTTGCAAAAGAGAATACTTTGGACTAGACCTGAAATTAAGATAAAAAATTACACCCGCCAGGAGGACTCCGGTGATCAGTAAAAACAAGATAATTATTTTCTTTTTCACGTTTCAGCTTCTTCCCAGGCGTTTAATGCCCGGTTAGAAATGTAATTGAATTTTTGCAAATGCCC
>JAYVXP010000298.1:0-27679 GCA_043785125.1 Bacteroidia bacterium | reverse complement strand
TCGGGAACCCCAGGGCGTACCGGGTGCTGGAAGAGATCGGTGTTAAACCCAATATTTTCTACCTCACCAAGATCAGGAACAAAGACAAGGAAAAAGAGAACGCTTAATATAAGAATCATTTTTGAGAATCATTTTTACTGTAACAGATTGACGATACTATGCAAGCTACCTCAGCAATACGCGAATCTTTAATCACCGGAGGAAAAACCGCCCATGATGTTTCAGAAGACATCAGCCGTCAGGTAGAGGGCAAACCCGGCCGGTTGTGGTGGATAGCATTTGGCGTTTCTTTCGTCTTGCTATGCTATGGATTTTATTGCGTGTGCATGCTTGAGTGGGTGGGCATTGGCGTATGGGGTTTGAATAAGACCGTTGGTTGGGCATGGGACATTACCAACTTCGTTTGGTGGGTGGGTATAGGTCACGCCGGAACCCTGATTTCTGCCATTCTTTTGTTATTCCGTCAGCGTTGGAGAATGTCCATCAATCGTGCTGCCGAAGCCATGACCATTTTCGCTGTAATTTGTGCAGCGAGTTTTCCAGCTTTCCACATGGGACGGCTGTGGCTTGGATTTTACTGGGCACTTCCTCTTCCCAATGCATTTGGTTCGCTGTGGGTAAATTTTAACTCACCACTCTTGTGGGATGTGTTTGCAATCTCAACATACTTTACGGTTTCATTGGTGTTTTGGTACATGGGTTTGATTCCAGATTTTGCGGTTATCCGCGACCGGGCTGTAGTGGCGGGAAATAAAGTCCGTGCTGGTATTTATAATGCCTTGAGTTTTGGATGGAGTGGGGGAGCACGCACCTGGAGCCGTTATGAATCCGTAGCCCTTATTCTGGCAGGCCTCTCAACACCGCTCGTACTTTCGGTTCACACCATTGTGTCAATGGACTTTGCCACATCGGTTATCCCCGGATGGCACACTACGATCTTCCCGCCTTATTTTGTGGCGGGAGCGATTTTCTCGGGGTTTGCCATGGTGTTGACACTGCTCATTGTGACCCGCAAAGTATTTAAACTCGAAGATTACATTACGATCTACCATATTGAATTGATGAACATCATCATCATCGTCACAGGTTCAATAGTCGGGATCGCTTACATTACTGAATTCTTTATTGCGTGGTATAGTCAGGTACCGGCAGAAATGTATGCATTCCTGAACCGCGCAACGGGACCCTATTGGTGGGCGTACGCGTCTATGATGACCTGTAATGTGATCTCCCCCCAGCTGTTTTGGATTAAGAAAATCCGCACCAGCATTGTCTCAACATTTGTGCTCTCCATCGTCGTAAATATCGGGATGTGGTTTGAGCGTTTTGTTATCATTGTAACCTCATTGCACCGCGATTACCTTCCTTCAAGCTGGGCCATGTTTTATCCAACACGGTATGATGTAGGCCAGTATCTCTTTACGTTCGGGCTGTTTTTCTGCGCATTCCTGTTGTTTGCCAAATTCTTCCCGGTGGTTAATATGGCGGAAATAAAAAGTATTCTTAAAGCAACCTCTGAAAAGAAGCACAAATAGATCATGGACAACAAACACTACCTGGTAGGAATATTTGACGATGAAGATGTATTGCTTCATGCCGTTGAACAAATCCGCGATAAAGGTGTAAAGATTGAAGAAGTCTATTCACCCTTCCCGGTGCACGGATTGGATGAAGTATTAGGTTACAAGCGTTCGCGTTTACCAATCGCGGCATTCTTATTCGGCATGGCCGGCATGTCGTTGGCCCTGCTGATGCAAATCTGGATGCTGGGATACGATTGGCCAATGATCATCGGTGGAAAAAACTTCGCTTCATTGCCGCCATTTATTCCCGTGACTTTTGAGCTGACCGTTTTGCTTTCCGCATTGGGCATGGTGGCAACATTCCTGATCGTGAGTGACATGAAGCCCTACAATTGGCCCCGCTCATTTGATTTGCGCAGTACGGATGACAAGCACGTAATGGCCATTAACCTGGGTTCCAACAAATTGAGCAAAGCGGATATCGGAATAATACTGAAAGAAAGCGGCGCTGAGGAAGTTAATGAAAAGAATTTCTAAAAAGATGCATAAGATGCAAGTAATTAAGACATTGATCCTTGGCGCTTCCACAGCCGTATTGCTGGCCGGCTGCAAGGCTGGTGGCGACTACCAAGGGCTGGAGTATGCTCCCAATATGTATCATTCGGTCGCGTATGAACCCCTCTCTCAGATTACCGACGAAGACGCCGGCAGGTGGGTCAATTCATTGGACAACGACAGGGGAGAATATTTCAATTCCAATAAGTACAATCCCTTCCGTATGAATATGCGGGTGCCCGCGCCACATACGGTAAAGCGGACAGCCAATGGTTGGCTTCCTTACCGCGGTCCAAATGACGCCGAAGGATTGATCGCTGCGGATAAACTGGTCAATCCACTGGATTCCACTGCTGCAGTTTTGGAATCAGGGAAAGTTTTATTTGAAACATATTGCAAACATTGCCACGGTTCAAAGGGGGGTGGCGATGGAAAGGTATCGGAAAAATTTCCGGGTGTAGCCAATTTGAAGGGTGCCGCTTATAAGGAGATTACCGAAGGTCATATTTTTCATGTGATCACTTACGGAAAGGGGTTGATGGGGGCGCATGGCTCGCAGGTAAGCCCGGAAGACCGTTGGAAAATTGCTAAGTATGTAAAGGCGTTACAGAAGTAATAAGTTAACGAATCAACGAAGCGCACATGGTACCCGAAGAGAAATACGAATTCAAAGCTAAGACAAAAAGAAAATTGGTTATTCTCGCCATGGTGGGAATTTTGTTTGTTGCCGTTGGAGTATTCCAGGCAATGCAGAGCAGTTCCGGACATGGTGTTGGTCATGAACCCGCAGAAAAAGCTTCCGTTGAGGTAGCAAAAAATCTCGTAGCCACCACCGAACCGGGTGTTGCAGCAGAACATGCGCAAACGGAACATGAAGGAAATCCCATCTGGATCAAAAGGATTTTTACTTCCCTTTGGATGAACAATGTTTTCTTTACGGGTATAGGAATCATCGGGCTGTTTTTTGTTGCGATTCAATTTGCCTCTCAGGCAGGGTGGTCAACCCCCATTAATCGGATACCCCTTGCTATGGGGCAGTGGATTCCTGTTGCCGGAATTTTGATGTTGGTGAGTTGGTTTATCGTAAAAGGAGATGTGTTTCATTGGACCCACCCTGATTTGTATAAAGATGTAAGTGAAGGGGGTGACAAGATCATACAAGGAAAAAGCGTAATGTGGTTTTGGCCGATGGCCATGGGGACATTTCCGGTATTTTTTATTGCCAGAATGGTTATATTTTTCGGTCTTTGGTTTATGTTTTTCAACTGGATCAAAAAGGAAATCCTAGCCCAGGATGTCGATGGCAACATTGAGCATTGGCATTCCGCTCGTAAGTTTTCTGCGATATTCCTGATCATATTTGCCGTTAGTTCTTCGGTGGCAGCCTGGGATTGGGTGATGAGCATTGAACCTCATTGGTTTAGTACCATGGTGGGTTGGTATGTTTTTGCGAGTTGGTGGGTCACGGGATTGGCTACCATAACACTTATCGTTGTGGGGCTCAAGGATGCAGGATACCTAAAACAGGTCAATGCCAATCACCTTCATGATCTGGGTAAATTTTGCTTCGCATTTAGTATTTTCTGGGCGTATATATGGTTTAGTCAGTTCTTGCTGATTTACTATGCGAATATTCCAGAGGAAGCAATTTATTTTGTTCAACGACTGAAAACACCTCCTTATAGTTGGATATTTTTTGCCAATCTGTTTTTGAACTTTGTCTTTCCTTTCTTGTTGTTTATGACACGGGATTCGAAACGGCACATGTCTATGTTAAAGGTTGTTTGCCCGATTATCATCATTGGGCATTGGTTTGATTTTTATAATATGATGACGCCTGGCATAATGCATGGAAATGGTGGGGTGGGATTTTTAGAGATAGGGTTAACGATGGTTTTCGCAGCATTTTTCTTGTTTGTCGTACTCGGTAGCCTGGCAAAGTCGCCACTGGTTGCGAAAAACCACCCCCTTATGGAAGAAAGTATGAACCATCACATTTGATGAAGAATAGTATCTTATTAAAAAGATAAAATTATGATGAGTATTGTTATCGGATTGGGAGTTGTGCTGGTATTGGCTATTCTGTACATGATCTTCCGGATTACCAACCTGGTGGGATTGGTTAAAGGTAGCGAGGGCAAAGTGGATTCCTATAATAGCGTGAATGCTTTTATGTTCATGGTGTTTTCAGTTGTCAGTATTGTCGGATTCCTCTGGTACTCATTCGTTCATTTTGAAGGATATACCCTGCCAGTAGCTTCCGACATAGGGAAAATCACAGACCATCTTTTCTGGGTTACCATGGCCGTTACTGTGTTTGCCTTTGTATTGATCAGCATCATCATGTTCTGGTTTACCTATAAATACCAGTACAATGAAAATCGGAGAGCCTCCTTTATTTCCGACAACCATAAACTTGAAATTATCTGGACAATTGTTCCGGCAATTGTTCTGGCACTTTTGATTTTCCGGGGTTTGCGTGTGTGGAATGATATTACCGGCCCTGCTAAAGCCGATGCAGAAGTCATTGAACTCGTAGGACAACAGTTTGCCTGGACGGCAAGGTATCCGGGTGTAAAAGACAAACAACTGGGATTAGTTAATTATAGGTTAACCGATGCCTCCAACGAATTCGGTCTGGATTTGACCGACAAGAATTCTTTTGACGACTTTAAGTCATTGACCTTGCATTTACCCGTGGGCAAAGAAGTATTACTCAAGATCAGGGCAAAGGATGTCTTGCATAGTGTTTACCTGCCCCATTTTCGAGTGAAGATGGATGCCGTGCCCGGTATGATCACCCAATTTAAATTTACACCCACCAAGACGACGCAACAAATGCGTGATGAATTGGGTAACCCCAAGTTCAATTATGAAATGGCGTGTGCAGAGATTTGCGGGAAGGGACATTTTTCAATGAAGTTCGCGGTGGTCGTAGACGAAGTGGAAGATTATGAAAAATGGAAGGCGGCTCAGGATTCCTGGTTGAAACAAAACCCGGATTATTTAAAATATGTTCCAGCTGGGCTTCGTGAAGCAGCGATGATAAAATCGGGATTGCCGCTCGAAAGCACAGGGGCTCGCGCTTCAGTAAGAACGGTATCAACAAACTAAGACATACAATAACATGGCAACAATAGATATACATTCCCACACTGAAGTTCACGGCCACGATGATCATGAAGAAGAACATGAACACCACGGTAATTTCTGGACTTCCTACATTTTTTGCCAGGACCATAAAATCATTGCCAAACAGTTTCTTCTCACAGGTATGGCGTGGGCTTTGCTCGGCGGTATTTTCTCTGTCATCTTCCGTATGCAGCTGGGCTTTCCAGATACCAGTCTGGAATGGTTGAGACCAGTTCTCGGTGGGTGGATTACACCGGATGGCAAAATTGACCCGGAGTTTTATCTTGCTTTGGTGACCATGCACGGAACGATCATGGTATTCTTTGTTTTGACCGCTGGTCTGAGTGGAACCTTTAGTAATTTTCTTATCCCTCTCCAGGTCGGTGCTCGTGACATGGCCTCGGGTTTTATGAACATGCTTTCTTACTGGTTCTTTTTCTTGTCCAGTTGTGTCATGTTCACTTCCCTGTTTATATCTACCGGTCCGGCCGGTGGGGGTTGGACTATTTATCCGCCGTTGAGTGCATTACCGCAGGCCATTTCCGGCTCCGGATTGGGAATGACGCTTTGGTTGGTATCCATGGCACTCTTTATCATCAGTACTTTGCTGGGGGGGATCAACTACATTACTACAATCATCAACTTGAGAACACAGGGGATGTCTTTTACCAAAATGCCACTGACCTTATGGGCTTTTCTTTTCACCGCCATCATTGGATTGCTTTCATTCCCGGTCCTTTTTGGCGCAGCACTCTTGTTGATTTTTGACCGCAGCTTCGGAACCAGTTTCTTCTTGTCCGATATTTACATAGCTGGAGAGGCACTTCCCAATCAGGGAGGTAGCCCCATTTTGTTTCAACACTTATTCTGGTTCCTCGGTCACCCTGAAGTGTATATTGTGCTCTTGCCAGCCCTGGGAATATCCTCTGAAATCATTGCCACCAATTCGCGGAAACCCATTTTTGGATACAAAGCCATGGTGGGTTCAATGCTCTTTATTGCCATCCTTTCCTTTGTGGTCTGGGCACATCATATGTTTGTGACCGGTATGAATCCATTCCTTGGATCGATCTTTATGTTGTTGACCTTGATCATTGCAGTCCCCTCAGCAGTAAAAATCTTTAACTATGTTACAACGCTCTGGAAAGGAAATATCCGGTTTACACCAGCCATGCTTTTCTCAATCGGGTTGGTTTCATTCTTTCTTACAGGAGGAATTACCGGTATATTCCTTGGCAATTCGGCGGTAGACATTCAGTTGCATGATACGTATTTTGTTGTAGCCCACTTCCATTTGGTAATGGGCAGTGCCTCCTTCTTCGGTATGCTTGCCGGTGTTTACCATTGGTTTCCGAAAATGTTTGGTAGAATGATGGATGACCGACTCGGTTATCTTCACTTTTGGATCACCTTCATTGGGGTCTACATGGTGTTTTTTCCGTTGCACTATATTGGAATCGCTGGTTTCCCAAGAAGATATTATTCCTGGACCAACTTTGAAACCTTTGGTGGCTTTACGGATTTGAATATGCTGGTGAGTGTTGCAGCCATGTTGACCTTGGCAGCGCAATTTATTTTTCTGTTCAACTTCATTTACAGCATTTTCCGAGGCAAGAAAGCTCCGGCCAATCCATGGAACTCCAATACCCTTGAATGGACTACACCCCGTGTTCCGCAGCATGGAAACTGGCCCGGTGCCATTCCTACCGTTTACCGTTGGCCATATGATTACAGCAAGCCGGGTGCAAAAGAAGACTTTATTCCACAGCACATTCCTTACTCCGAAACGCCGGAGTCAAATCTCCCGCAAGAAAATGAACAGGTTAAACTGGAATTGGGCCATGGCGGCGCAATTGTAGTAGAGGATAAAAAACACTAAGCCGACGGTTTAGACCGATACTTGAACTTAACAGCGATCCGCGCATTTCGTAAACTTTGTTTTACAACGCTGATCGCTGTTTACATTTTGATCCTCGTCGGTGGGATAGTGCGCAGTTCAGGTTCCGGTATGGGCTGCCCCGATTGGCCTAAATGTTTTGGAAGTTGGGTGCCTCCAACGAATGTAAACCAACTTCCGGATAACTATAAGGAACTCAATGCCGCGTTTCGGGAAAAGAAAAATCAGAGATTTGTCAAGTACTTGCGTGCAGTAGGGCTCAGCGGTACTGCGGATAAAATTGTAAACGACAAATCAGTTTTGGCTGAGGCTGATTTCAATTTGAACAAAGCATGGATTGAATACATCAATCGCCTTGTGGGTGTGGTGATTGGTCTCCTTATCGCTGGTTTGTTCTGGCGATCGATAAACCTGCGAAAACAATATCCATCCATCTTCTTTTTTTCCCTTGGAGTACTTATTGCCGTAATCCTGCAGGGGTGGTTTGGATCCATCGTCGTATCCACAAACCTCACGTCTTGGACCATCACGGTTCACCTGTTTTTGGCACTGTTGATTGTTGGCCTGCTGGTTTATCTTTTCCGGCTAACGGACTCTCATGAGCATTATACTTCCACGCCCGCGACCAGGCTAATCCTTGTCACATGCATGGCGACATTGTTGACGCAGATTTTTTTTGGTACCCTGGTCAGGGAATCGATTGATCAGATTGCCAGCACCGGACTGGGCCGAAACGGCTGGATTTCACGGTTGGGTGCGGAGCTCATTATCCATCGTTCGTTTTCATGGGTGGTGCTGATTTTGAACCTGGCATTGGTGATAAAATTGAGGAAAACAACTGTAAATAATACTTTATCGGTTGCCCTAATAGTTATAATTTTGGGGACTTTATTTGCCGGTGTAGCAATGGCTTATGGGTCGGTACCTGCGTTTTTGCAACCGCTTCATTTGGTGATGGCAACGGGAGCGTTTGGTGTGCAATTGCTTTTGTTTTTTAGGTTGAATGCCGGTCAAAAAGGAGTTAATAAATGGATATGATTTCTCAGGAACTACGACTATCAGGATTTCATTTGGCGGTGTCGAAAGCCAGAACCTATATCGAGCTTCTCAAGACGAGGTTGTCAATGCTGGTGGCCTTCTCGTGTGCCTTTGGATATGGGCTGGGGACACGCGGCTTTATTAATTGGGAGACACTGGTCATGCTCACGCTGGGCGGGTTTCTTTTGTCGGGTGCTTCCAGCGGGATAAATCAGGTGATGGAAAGAAATTATGATAAGTTGATGACCCGGACTATGCAACGGCCACTTCCGACTGGCCGACTTTCTGTGCAAGAAGCAATTGGCTTTATCATTATTTGTTTCCTGGTAAGTATGATTATTCTTTGGATCTATACCAATCCGCTAACGGTGGCTTTGTCAGTTCTTTCGATGATTCTCTACGGATTTGTTTATACGCCTTTAAAAAGGGTAGGACCGATTGCCGTTTTTGTGGGTGCAATTCCGGGGGCTTTTCCGCCACTGTTGGGATGGATTGCCGCCACGGGTTCAATCTCCTATGAAGCGATGATCATTTTCGGGATTCAGTTTATCTGGCAATTTCCTCACTTTTGGGCGATCGCATGGGTGTCGGATGATGACTATAAAAAAGCTGGATTTAAATTGTTGCCATCAGGAGGTGGAAAGGACACGAATACCGCCATTCAGATCATGATCTATACGATGTTTCTTATTCCGTTGGGTCTGCTCCCGGCGAAATTTGGAATCACCGGTCTGGACTCTGCAATTGTGGCAACCATCTGCGGGATTGCTTTCTTCGCACAGACTTTTTCACTCATGAGAACAGGTAGCCGCCAGTCTGCACTGAGAATTATGTTTGGCTCATTCTTGTATTTACCCATCGTACAAATTGCTTATTTATTGGATAAAGTATGATCAATTAGCCAATGCCCCAATCTCTAATGACCAATGGACCACTGCCCAGAAAGATGACAACCGAATTCAAAATAGTAGAAGAGCCGAAGAAGCCAATTTCCATGCATCCCAGGAAATTTGCGATGTGGTTATTCTTGGCCTCGGTGGGAATGCTCTTTGCGGCCCTTACCTCTGCCTATATTGTGCGCCAGGCTGAAGGTAACTGGGTTTACTTTGAGTTGCCGACTGTCTTTTACACAACGACATTTATCATTTTAATTAGCTCCGTTACGATGCAATGGGCCTACCGGGAAGCTAAAAAGGACAACCTGGAAAGGGTTAAAATTCTGGTTACGATCACATCGATTCTCGGAGTTGCCTTTCTAGTCGGGCAGGTGATGGGTTGGCGTGAGTTGGTCGGAATGAGCGTCTATTTGGTGGGAAACCCCTCAGGCTCATTTCTTTATGTATTGACCGGCCTGCACGGCCTGCACCTGGTAAGTGGCATTGTTTTTCTGCTCATCGTATTGTACTCCACATGGAAGTACAGAGTTCATTCAAAAAACCTTGCCCAGATGGAAATGTGCATAACCTATTGGCATTTTTTGAGCGGTCTTTGGCTATATTTATTTGTATTCCTATTATTGTATCGTTGAATTGTTGATTAAATTGGTGTTGATTTGTTGAGCAGAGAATAGCGAAGCAGATCAACCGATAAACAAATAAAACGCACACTATGTCACATTCTACAGCCACAACCGCACCCGAACAAGATTTATGGAATGGCGGGGTTTCTCCGATGGGCGTCAGCTATGGCAAGCTCATGATGTGGTTCTTTCTTTTGTCGGATGCGTTTACCTTTTCCGGACTATTAATTACCTACGGGCTGGTTCGTTCATCACACAAAGCTTACGAGGGTCTCACAAACGCATTTACTTTTTCACACGATTATTGGCCTGTACCGGAACGGGTTTATGAGGCTGTTCCGTTTTTCCATGGTGTAACCTTGCCGTTGGTCTTCGTAGGAATAATGACCTTTGTTCTCATCATGAGCAGTGTGACAATGGTATTGGCGGTGGAGGCAGGACACCGGATGGATCGCAAGGCAGTTGAAAAATGGATGCTGTGGACTATCCTTGGAGGCATTGCGTTTTTGAGTTGTCAGGCGTGGGAATGGACTCACTTTATTGCTGGCACCGAGGCGGGAACGACGATTAGGGAATTTGTAAACGGAGATTGGGTAACGCGTGTGATACACGGTGCCAGCCTTCATGAAAACCAATATGGTCCGCCAGATTTTGCCGACTTCTTTTTCTTTATTACCGGCTTTCACGGGTTCCATGTATTCAGTGGTGTAATGTTTAATTTCCTGATTTATTACAATGTGGTTACCGGAGTTTACGACCGCAGAGGGCATTATGAGATGGTTGAAAAAGTGGGTTTGTACTGGCACTTTGTTGACCTGGTTTGGGTATTTGTATTCACGTTCTTTTATCTGGTCTAAAATTTAAATCATATAAGCATGTCACACGATCACGAGCCTCATGTTACCGTACTTCCTCCCGATAAAGCGAAGATTAAAAAGCTGTGGACCGTGGCTTTGATCCTGGGAATTATTACACTGGTTGAATTTGCCGTTGCATTCACAATGCATCACGGATCACTAAAGACTTCCATTTTTGTTGTCATGACCATTATTAAGGCGGCTTACATTGTGGGTGAATTCATGCACCTTCGTTACGAGGTTAAGGTATTGATGTGGTCCATTTTAATACCCATGTCCTTTGTGGTCTGGATGCTCGTAGCTTTTGTTTACGAAGGGATGAAGATCGTTCGCTGGTAAATCCAAATAAAACCTTTGTGCGAGGGCTAAGGTGACTAAACTTTAGCCCTCTTTTTTTGGCTTAGAATGAAAAAAAAAATCTTTTTTCTTTTTTTGGCGCTAATCCTTCCTGGAATAGTTTTTGTTTTTCTAAAGAAGTTTGGTAGAAACGAGTTTGATATACCCATTTACTTTCAACATAATACTGACAGTTTGAATTCCCTTTGCGGGACACACTATTCAGAACCTTATCAACTGCCAGATTCTGTGCTCGAAAAGACAGGATGGCACTCCGGACGACCTTCGATTTTTGTAACAGACAGCATTGTGAATAGCAATAGTGAGTTCAAGCGGCTTGCAGGCAACTTTGACGCACGGGACTTTCAGGTAATTGGAATCAATGCAACGAAATACGGTGAAGCAGCGTTCCAAAGATGGTCAGCTTGTGTACTCATGGTCAAAGCGCCATACAATGTGGTATTGGTAGACACGGAAAAAAGGATTCGAGGGTATTACTCCATTGGTTCAAGGGAAGAAACTGACCGCCTTATTGTAGAATTAGAGATTTTGCTTAAGAAATATTGATATGGAACAGCGGAAGGAACGATTCCACAAACTCATTGTTGTCCTCTCTGTCGTTATTCCGGTGGCCGTTGCAATATTGTTCAGGGTAAGGATTGATGGGTATGACTTTTCATTCTTACCTCCGATTTATGCCTCCATCAATGGGATTACTGCTTTCCTTTTGGTTGCTGCTGTGATGGCCATTAAAAATAAAATGAGGCCACTTCACGAGGTTATCATGAAAACATGCATTTTACTTTCTGCTTTATTCCTGGGTATGTACATACTCTATCACATGACCAGCGATCCTACTCCTTATCGAGGGGAGGGGGGCTGGCGTTATGCTTACTATTTCATTTTAATCAGTCATATTATCTTATCGGTTGCGGTGATTCCGATGGTATTATTTACGTTTGTGCGGGCCATTTCGGGGAATTTTGAAAGGCACCGCGCTTTGGCTAAATTTACATTTCCGGTCTGGTTGTATGTAGCCGTGACCGGCGTTATCGTTTATTGGATGATTAGTCCGTACTACGCTCATTAAAATGAAAGGGTTGATACTTTGCTTGTTGATGGTGCTGATGTCAGGCGTTTCCAGCGTGGCGCAATGCGCTATGTGCCGGGCAACACTTGAAAATAACCTGAGCAACGGAAATATAGGTATAGCGGCAGGAATTAATTTCGGGATCCTGTATCTATTGTTGGCTCCCTATCTTTTCGTAATGTTGATCGCTTATCTTTGGTACCGAACCAGTAAAAATAATGCCCGCAAGGAGTTTCACCAACGCTCAATTACACGGTAAATGCCCGCGATGCCGTCAAGGTGATATTTTCAAGTATCCACTGAAGAATGTGATGAAATTCAGTGAGATGAATGGTCGTTGCGCTCATTGCGGTGCTTCTTTTGAGCCAGAACCCGGATTCTACTTCGGCGCGATGTTCGTCAGCTATGCCTTGAGTGTCGGACTTTTTGTCGTGGTAGGACTCATTTTGTATTTCTTTTTTCATCCTTCCGACAATGTATATCTGATCTGGATTTCGATTGCTGCTGTTCTCTTCACACCGTTTTCTTTTCGTTATTCAAGGGTGTTATTCTTGTATTGGTTCGGAGGGTATCGTTACGATCCCAATCGGTAAACATTGCGTTACGGTTGCCCCGGTTTGCGCCGATGCCATAGCTTTAGTGCACGCGGTCTTTGGAAGGAATGAGGTAAGAGCGAAGGATTAATTAATTAGTTTTAAGGTTGACTTGACCGGACATGGCCAAAGCGAAACTATTCGTTCTATTGTTGATGTCGCTATTTTTCTTAGCCCTGGGATTAATAGCTGATGTCTATTTTAATGAATCGTCTTCTGAAAAAGAATTGGCTTCTCGTGTTTCAGAAGCATTGCAACAGGAAATGACGAAGGTAGAGCAGGAAGCAGCCCCGTTACTGCAGAATCCTGCCGACATTAGGTTGTGGCAAAGTCGCCATAACGCTTTTTTTCTTATAGACAGCCTAACAATACAAAAGTGGACTCAAAATGATTTCTTGCCGGATCTTCAAACACTGCAAGAGCCACTATCAATAAAATTACTTCAGGTTTCGCAGGGCGATTTTCTGGTGAGGAAGTGGCCTATTCGGGGTCGCGTTTTTTTGCTCTGTGTTTTGCCTTTGCAAAAGGACTATCACATTGTGAACAATTACCTCGCGCCAGAGTGGAATACTTCAATTTTTACAATACCCCTTCGCATTCTGGATCCGACCGGCAAGGGGGAAGCGGTTGTGCTTCAGGATGGGCATTGTATTTTTAAGATACAGAACCCGGATGGCAACTCGCAAAATAGCCGGATTCATATTCTTGGATTGGTATTGGTAACCATTTCCATCTTTATTTTTCTGTCTTTTATTTACGGCCTTGCACTCAGGTGGCATCATCAAAATAAATATGCTTTGACCTTTCTTGGCCTCGCCATTGCGCTCATTACGATGCGTATCCTGATGGTGAAGTTAGGCTTCCCCAATATTTTCAGCGATTTCACTTTGTTTGACCCTCAGCGGTTTGCGTCCTCCAGCTTCAATGCTTCAATGGGGGATTTGTTGCTGAATTCATTGGTCATCCTGATTTTGTGTCTTTACCTTTTTATGAATTATTCAAAGTGGCGCATCATTAAAATACTCTTGAATACACGATCATCGTATCAACTCCTTGCTGCAGTCACATGCCTCGTTGTTTGTTTCTTGTCCCTCTTATACCCCTATTTTTTTATCGAGATCATTTACCACAATTCAACCATTTCGTTGGAGATTACCGATTCGGTGATCATGGATGGTATCCGATGGGTTGCGTTTATCTCCACCTTGATCGGCTGCATCAGTGGTTTTTTAGTCATTCATATTTTTTTTAGGATTACCTTATTGTTGACCCGTCATCATCGAAGCGATTTCTGGATCGCCCTTTTTGCTGCAGCCTTTATTTTCCTGGCCTATTTCTTACTTACGCAAAAGAGTTATTGGATTCCACTTGAAGTGGGCCTGGTCTATTTTGCCCTGCTGTTTATTGGAAATGGTCTCGAACAATTCAGCCGGTTTACGTTTAAGACATTTCTCTATTTTCTAGCGGTGATCATCACGCTGGCCTTCCAGGGGGCTTTGAGTTTAAAACGATTCAATGAAGAAAGAAGGGTCCGCGATCAGTTTCGGTTTGGAAACAAATTTCTGGTGGATCAGGACGTGTTGGGAGAGTTTTTATTAAATGAATCCGTTAAGAAGATTGCCCATGACCCATTTATCCAGGCGCGATTTCTGAGCCCGTTTCTTTCGAAAAATAGCATCCGCCAAAAAGTGAGGGGGTCTTATTTGAGTACGTATTTCGACCGGTATGATATTCAGGTTTATCTCTACGATGCCAGTGGCGAACCGTATGCCCCACAGGAGTTGGGAAGTTTTGCCTCATTAATTAAAAACTATTCGGGCGAAACATACAAAACGGCCTATCCTGGAATCTACTTTATCAATACTCCGACAATAGAAGCGACAAAGCAGTACCTGGTTATTATTCCGGTTGAACGACATCGCCTGGAAGCGGGTTTTGTGGTCTTGAATTTAAGACTGAAACGGGTTATTCCCCGAAATGTCTACCCGGAATTACTGGTTGATAACCGCTTTAGTCATTACTTCAAGAACAAGGACTTTAGCTACGCTTTCTATTCCAAGGGTAAACTCACGAATAGCTTTGGTGAATTCAATTATGAGAAGGATTTTGACAGGCAATTGCTGGGAGAAGGGGTGCTCTACCGCCATGGTATTGCTGAAAATGATTTCTATCATATCGGCATTGAAGATCGTGATGGACAGACTGTGGTCGTCACCGCAATGACCTATCCCTTGTTTTTTCTGATTACTAATTTTGCATTCTTTTTTGTGATTGGCCTTATTCCGGTTCTCCTCCTCTTGCTGATCACGGGTGCGACCACCTGGCTCACCGGCAGCCGGCTGGATTATGCCGCGCGGATTCAACTCTATGTTTACCTGGCATTCTTCTTACCCCTTCTCACGGTGAGCATCACCACACTCAGTTTGACCAAGCGTTCTGCCGAAGATCAATTGCGATTGGAGTATGAAGAGCGTTCGCGGACGTTGGGAGAGAAAATTTCAGGGCCATTGCAGGAATTTCAAAATGAGCCGGTCAACAATAAAAGCGAAAACCAAATTACTGAATTGGCTAAACTCGCTGGTCTTGATGCCTCTGTTTATGGCACAGACGGTGTTTTGATTGTGTCCAGTCAACCGCTGATTTTTGAAAACCAACTTACCTCCACACTTATCAACAGACAAGCCTGGAATGCAATCGTTCAGGACAAGGAAACTTCATTTGTGGCAAATGAGAAAATTGGCAAACTCCACTATAACTGTTCTTATGTGGCGATCAAATCGGCCGAGACCGGAAACGAATTGGGTATCCTGAGTATTCCCTTTTTTGGCTCCGAACAGTCTCTCGAAAAAATTCAAATCAATACACTTGCCAATATACTTACTGTTTTTGTGCTGGTATTTATTTTGTTCTCCATTGTTTCATTTTTCATAGCCAATGGGTTGACTTTTCCTTTGCGGTTTATTGCCAGGTCCATCAAGCGGACAACGTTGACCGGAAAAAACCAGCTTATTCTTTGGAATTCAAATGACGAGATAGGCTTGCTGGCAAGTGAATACAACCGAATGATCAAAAACCTGGAGCAAAGTCGGATCGAATTGGCACGAAGCCAGAAAGAAACAGCCTGGCGCGAAATTGCAAAACAAGTAGCCCATGAAATTAAGAACCCACTGACCCCGATGAAGTTAACCCTTCAGCAAATGGAAAAGTCACTCAATGGCGACGGCCTGAGTCCGGAAAAATCAAAGAAGGCAGTGGAGATGATGCTAATTCAACTTGAGATTTTGAATGAGATTGCCACTTCGTTTAGCACCTTCGCACGAATGCCCGCGCCCATACTCGAACGAATTGATTTGAATACACTGTTGACAAATATCGTGGACTTGCATCAAAATTATCAGGAAGGAGCTATCTCTTTGCAATTGTTGCCAATCCCGGTTTTTGTTCTGGGTAATGATCAGCTTTTAAGCCGCGTGTTTGGAAATATCATTTTGAACGCACTACAGTCAGGAGAGGACGAAAAAAAGGTGGGCATACGGATTTCTGTAGCGCAGTATGAAAATAGATGTGTGGTCAACTTTACTGATAATGGCAAGGGGATTGATCCGGATATCCGGGAAAAGGTTTTTCTGCCCCACTTTAGTACAAAGCAGACTGGCTCAGGATTAGGGCTGGCCATCGCACGCCAGGGGATAGCGCAAATGGGTGGAAGGATTTGGTTTGAGACCAGCCCCGGAGGGGGAACTACTTTTTATATTGAGTTACTATTGGCCGATAAAGCCGATAAACAATAATCCGTAAGAGGTAATCTTTATTCGATGAATACTTATTTACCGAATTAATTTTCCCTTCAGATTTCGCATCACGGCGTTGGTGAACACAAAATCATCCAACTCCTTGACACCTGAATTCATGATCTCCTGGTGAGAGCCTTCCCATTTTTTCTCCCCTTTGTAAAGAAACAAAATCTTTTCCCCTATCCCCATTACCGAATTCATATCATGGGTCACCACAATGGTGGTGATATCAAATTCATGGGTGATTTCAAGGATTAGGTCGTCAATCAAAATAGCAGTCTGGGGATCAAGACCCGAGTTGGGCTCATCGCAGAAAAGATAATTGGGATTGTTGACGATGGCCCGGGCAATGCCCACGCGTTTTTTCATCCCGCCTGAAATTTCAGAAGGCATCTTTTTATTGACATTCTCCAGCCCGACGCGTTGAAGACAAAAATTGACACGCTCTATCTTTTCCGCATAGGGCATGGTCGTAAGAATATCCAGGGGAAACATCACATTTTTCTCCACATTCTTGGAATCAAAAAGTGCGCCTCCTTGAAAAAGCATTCCGATTTCACGCCGAATTTCGGACTTCATTTCCTTGTCCGCTTCGGTGAAGTTACGCAGATCATAGAATACATTTCCGGTATCGGGCTGAAGAAGCCCAACAATGCATTTGAGCAAGACACTTTTCCCCGTACCACTCGAGCCGATGATCAAATTGGTCTTGCCCTTATCAAATTCACCGCTGATGCTTCCGAGAACGGGGCGATCATTAAATGATTTGGAAATGTTTTTTATCTTGATCATGAATTGTTGAGCAGAAGTTGCGCCAATAAATAGTCAGCAAGCAAGACCGCAATGACACTGGATGTAACTGCAGCCGTGCTTGCAATCCCAACCTCGAGAGCACCCCCGTGAGTGTAATATCCTTTGAAGGAGGATATCGAAGATATGAGGAATCCAAACCAAAATGCCTTGATCAATGCAAATGTGATATTGTAGTCATTGAAGGCATAGCGAAGTCCGTAAATAAAATCGGTGGGGCTAATGACTCCCGTGAGCGTACCTGCCAAATATCCGCCAAACAATTCACATACACCGGCCAGGATCACCAGCAAGGGATACATCATAACCGAGGCCACGATTTTTGGCAGCACCAGGTAGGAAGATGAATTGATGCCCATGACTTCAAGGGCATCGATCTGCTCGGTGATGCGCATGGTGCCTAATCCTCCCGCCATGCTGGAACCGATTTTACCTGCATAAATAAGCGCAATGATCGTTGGCGCCAGTTCCAGGAGCACCATTTCGCGCACAACCTCTGAAATGACAAACCGTGGTATAAGTGGACTCAGGAGGTTGTAGGAAGTTTGGACCGTGGTTACCGCTCCAATAAAAAAGGATACCAGCACAATGAGAAAAATCGATTTTACGCCGATTTGCATGCATTCTTCCAAGGTCAACTTATAGTACGTTTTAAAGGTCTCCCGGCGGACAACCAGGGAGCCCATAAACATTACATACCGTCCGAATTCCTTCATGAAAAAGTCCTTAAATGCTATCTTGCCCAAAGATAAAATAAATTCTCATGAAGAAGTTGATTGTGGTAACCGGGGGAACAAAAGGTATTGGTAGGGCGATCGTGGAGAAGTTTGCCGTGGAGGGATTTGATGTGGCCACCTGCTCACGCAAGGAAGCGGACCTGGAGCTACTCAAGAAAGTAGTGGAAGCAAAAGGCACAGCCCGGGTCTTTGCTTTTGCAGCCGACATGTCTGAGAAAAGCCAGGTTAAGGCATTTTCAGAATTTGTTCTGAGCCTTGACCGGCCAGTGAACGTGCTGGTGAATAATGCAGGCTTTTTTGCTCCCGGACAAATTACAGAAGAGGCTGAGGGTTCGCTGGAGCACACCATCAACAGCAATCTCTATAGCGCTTATTACATGACCCGTGGGTTAGTTCACGCCATGAAGGCTCGTAAGACTGGACATATTTTTAACATGTGCTCCATCGCCAGCATCAAAGCGTATCCAAACGGTGGTTCTTATGCCATTTCAAAATTTGCGTTGCTCGGATTTTCCAAAGCCCTTCGCGAAGAGCTTAAGGAATTTGGAATAAAGGTGACGGCACTGATGCCGGGGGCAACAAAAACGGCGAGCTGGGAAGGAAGTGATTTGCCGGATGAACGCTTTATGAAAGTGGAAGACATAGCAGATGCAGTGTACGCAGTATATTCTTTGTCGGGTAGGAGCGTAGTCGAAGAAATGATCATACGGCCTCAGTTGGGGGATATTTAATCCAGTCCACTGGGTTTATTTTGTCTATCGTTGAGGAACAATGTCTTTAGTTATCTGCTAAATTTGCATTAATTAGATATCTCGTGAATTCCATCGCAACCCCTGTCAAACAATATTGCAATAGTCTGGTTCAATACTCCAGAAGAAAAACACGCGTAGTAAATATAGGTGGCGTGCCCATGGGTGGTGATAACCCCATTCGAATTCAATCGATGACCACGGTTGATACCATGGATACCCTCGGTTCAGTTGCGCAAACCATCAGAATGGTGGACGCCGGATGTGAGTATGTCCGTATCACGGCCCCCAGCATCAAGGAGGCGCAGAATCTGGAAGAAATAAAAACAGAACTGAGGAAAAGAGGTTATTCCGTTCCGCTCATTGCTGATATTCACTTCACACCCAATGCAGCAGAATTGGCTGCTCGAATTGTTGACAAAGTCAGGATCAATCCTGGCAACTACGCCGACAAAAAGCGCTTTGAGCAAATCGAATATTCTGACCTTACATACCAGGGAGAGCTGGATCGGATTCGTAAAAAGTTTACACCGCTGGTGAAGATTTGCAAAGACCATGGTACTGCCATGCGAATTGGCACCAACCACGGATCGCTCTCCGATCGTATCATGAGTCGTTATGGCGATACCCCGTTGGGCATGGTAGAATCAGCGTTAGAATTTTTACGCATCTGTGAGGACCTGCAATATTATGATGTTGTGTTGTCCATGAAGGCCAGCAATCCGCAAGTGATGATACAAGCTTACCGTTTACTCGTTCAGAAGCTCGACCAAGAAGCATTTCAACCTTATCCGCTTCATCTGGGTGTTACAGAAGCAGGGGATGGCGAAGATGGTCGAATTAAATCATCGGTAGGAATCGGCACGTTGCTGGAAGATGGGCTTGGGGATACCATCCGGGTATCGCTCACAGAAGAGCCGGAAGCGGAAGTACCCATTGCCATTGCGCTGGCCAACCGTTACAAGACGCGTAGCGGAGATTCTATTCCCGGGATAAACAGCTATCCCATAAACCCTTTCGTATACACAAGACGGGCAACAAGCGAGGTGGCCAACCTGGGAGGTCATCAGGTTCCCCGCGTCATCGCCGACTTTTCAACTAAAGACAAAGTAACCGTAGCTTCTTTGTTTGCATTGGGCTATTACTACTCGGTTCCGCTTGACAAATGGAACATCGCCGATATGGCTTGTGATTATGTTTTTCTCGGAGACCGCCTTATTCCCTTTGAGACGCCAGGAACATTAGGATTGATTTATCAACACAAAATCTGGTTGACCCAAAAGCAAAAGGAGCGTACCTATCCTTTTATCACAGCCAAAGAATATTTAAATGGTGTGGAACAATCTCCTGCGTTGAATTTTATCTATGCACTACTGAAGACTTGTACACCCGAATTGATCAACAGGCTTAACCAGGATACAACAGCGGTGCTATTGATCGACACCTACAATGATCATGGTCTGGCCGAAGAGCGCAGGCTGTTTGTTGAGTTGATGAATCAAAATTGTAGCGTACCGGTCGTAATCGGCAGGGCCTATCGGAATTTGACCCCCGAGCAACTCCAGTTGTCCTCGGCAACAGACTTGGGCGGATTGCTTATCGATGGATTAGGTGACGGTATTTTCATTGCCGCGGAAAATTGTGGTGGTGACAAAATTGTAAACGAGACGGCTTTTAATATCCTTCAGGCCACCCGTACGCGCATTTCCAAAACAGAATATATTTCATGCCCTTCGTGTGGAAGAACACTATTTGATTTGCAAGAGACGACCGGTAAGATCCGTTCGAGAACGAATCACCTGAAGGGAATTAAAATTGCGATTATGGGATGCATTGTTAATGGGCCAGGGGAAATGGCTGATGCAGATTATGGGTATGTTGGATCCGGTCCGGGAAGGATCACCTTATACCGAGGCAAAGAAGTTGTGAAGCGAAACGTGCCGACACCAGCGGCGGTCGATGCACTGATTGGATTGATTCAGGAGGATGGAAATTGGATTGAGCAATAGCGAGATCGGGTGAATGAGTTGCGAATTTATTTTTTTTATTTATGGAGGAAAAGAAAAAGTTTAGTTGGAGAGAATTTTTCTCATTGGGCGAGGTTGGCGCTTATTTCTTTCGGAAGAAAGATCCAAACCGGACTTCCAATGTGAACATGAAAATTATGCATGGCATCAACAAGTTTGCCATTATTGTGTTTTTATTGGGCATGATCTATTTTATTCTTAAACGACTCCTTTGAATCTGGAATCTTACCGGAGTTTTTGCCTTTCCAAAAAAAGTGTTACCGAGGAGTTTCCTTTTGGCGTTGAAACAATTGTGTTCAAAGTAATGGGTAAAATGTTTACCGCAGCAGACGTTGTGAACTTTGAAAGCGTTAATCTGAAATGTGATCCTGAAATAGGGGTCGAACTGAAGGAGAAATACCCTTCGGTCTTGCCGGGATATCACATGAATAAAAAGCATTGGATTGCGGTAGGAATAGATGACGCAATCCCTGATCGGCTCGTAAAGGCGTGGATTGGGGCTTCTTATGACCTGGTAGTGGAAAGTCTGAGTAAAAGTGATAAATTAAGACTAGGATCCTTATAGCCTGTAAATCAATTTATTACATTCTGGTTACATTTCTTACATTTCGGGGATTACTTGGTGTTATTTCTTTATTTTTGTTGATTACGACTATTCCGTCCCATGAGTAGGGCATTGTTTCTATTGGTTGGCTGCCTCCTGGCGCTGGGTTCCTGTACCCAGCGTATGATTTGCCCTGCCTATCAAAGTGCTTTCATTTATGATCAGGAGGTCCTGCACCGACGCTTTAGTTACTTCAATGAGGACTCAACACCGAAGATTCTTACCGTTAGCAAAAACAAATACCTGATCATTCCCGAGCAATCTTACCGCAAGAAGATCAGAAGTATGCAGACCATCGAGATGAAGCCGATCTATCCGAAAATCCCGGATTCATTACAAGCAAAAAAGAAAGATGACCTTGTTGTCGGGGCTGAACAAGAGGCGGGAGACACGCTTGCCGCTAAAAATAAAGAGCCGGTCGACAGTGTATATCAGATCAGTAAAGACAAGGAAGTTCGAATGCTGAAATATGATCCCGACAGTTTAAAGTACCGGGTAGAAAATATTAAATTCAGTTCTGAGCAAGACAACTACATGTGGTATTTCCGCGATGTGCTGGTTTTGCCGGACGTGAAGGCTGCACTGGCGGATGAGAAAAGTGCCAAAGACGGGAAGGCGGCCGCGGCAGGAAAAAAGGAGAAGAAGGGATTTTTTGGATTCTTTAAAAACCTGTTTAAAAAGAAGCCTAAAAATGATTCCACTTCGGTCGCAAGTCCTGCACAACCTACTGGTTCAGATTCAACAACCATAGAACCGCCAAAGGAGAAAAGGGGACTGTTTGGAATATTCAAGAAGAAAAAGAAAGAAGCAAAAGTACCCGACCAGAAAAAAGACCCGGCCAAGAAGGAAGATGACGGCTTCTGAGACCACAGATGACCACTGATGTAAGGATTGCACTGATAGAACAGAGTGATCTCGGAGTGTGAACTCACAACTCCAACTCACCCCTCACAACTTTGTATTTTGCTTTTATGGGCGCTTCGTTGCCCCCATTACATTTCAATCAAACAGCGTCAGATTCCCAAACTGATCTGCTGGTGGCGTTGGGGTGATCAATGTTGCGTCGTTGGCAGATGGTAAATTAATCCGGGGAGAAATGGTATAACAATCCATTTTGGTGCTATCATAAGGTTTGAGTAACGCCATCAATTCCTCTCCGGTCGATGAAGAACTTAGCCAGGATTGTTCTGCTTCCCGGTTCAGGATAACGGGCATCCGTTCGGAGGTGATTTTCACCAGTTCGTTGGCTTCGCAGGTGATCAAAGTAAAGGTGTGAAAATTTTCTCCTTGTTCATCCTCATATTCTTCCCACAGCCCCGCTATTGAAAATAGTTCCTTGTTTTGAAGTGTATAACGGTAGGGGATAGCGGTCTTCTTTCCCACTTTTTTCCATTCATAGAATCCGTCGGCGGGCACAAGGCAACGACGTTCATTCAGCATCTTTCGGTAAACCGGTTTATCCGGGATCAATTCAGCGCGCACGTTGATGACCTTTTCGCTAATGGGTTTGTTTTTGGCCAAACCCGGTGCCAATCCCCAATAGAAAAATGAAATCCCCTGAGGTCCCGTGTTGGTAATCACGGGCAAAAGCTGAGGCGGTGCGGCGTTGTAGTTGGGAAAATAGGCAGAAGATACCTCCGCGGAAAAACGCGCGGCCAATTGAACGGCGTTGGCACAAATGGAATAGCGACTGCTCATGGACGGATAAAGGCTAGGGCTCTTTTCTCAGACCAATATAATCCATTCTGATTGAAAAGTGTGAAACCCACATGTCCGCCACGATCGGGAGTTTCGAGGATGACTACCGGATGGCCCTGGAGCAAGACGACAGGAGAACATTCAGGGCTTAGAAAAGGGTCATTCTTTGCATTGACGATGAGCGTGGGCACGGTGATGCGGCTAACCATGTCCAAAGCGCTGCTTTGTTGATAATAGTCGAGAGCATCCTTGAAACCATGGATTGGGGCCGTATACCTATCGTCAAAGGTCATCAGATCTTTAATCTGATCAATACCGGTGACGTTGATCTCCGGTCGGAGCAAGGATTTTTGAATGACTTTGGTCCTGAGGCTTTTCAGGAAACGCTGAGAATAAATCCAATTGCCGGGTTGAGATAATTTTAGACTTCCGCTATATAAATCCATGGGCACGGAAAAAGTGACGGCTTGGCGTATGGATGGAAGAATATCCGAACTCCGCTCACCGAGGTATTTTAACGTCATATTCCCACCCAGGCTAAATCCAATCAGGGAAATTTCCGGGTACGTTTTGGCCGCGTGCCGGATAACCACATCCAGGTCATCGGTAGCGCCACTGTGATAAAAACGAAGTTGACGGTTCATTTCTTCACTGCAACCACGATAGTTCCACGCGAGCACGTCAAAGCCCTTGTTGAAAAACGCCCTCGCCATTCCCCGCATATAGGCGCGTGAGGAATTTCCTTCCAGGCCGTGTGAAAGGATCACCAGTCGGCTAGAATGTTGTTGAAGCCAATCCAGATCAAGAAAATCATCATCCGGGGTATTGATCCTTTCCCGCCGGAAGGGCTGAGACTTTACCCTGCGCAATAAAGAAGGGTAGATTGTTTCGAGGTGGGCATTGAAGAGTAAAATAGGAGGGGAGTATTTCACAATCGGAGTTCAGTGTTTAAGGTTTAATGTCCAATGTTCAGGGTTGGATCGTGATCTGATTGTGTTACCCAACTTTAAACTTTAAACCTTGGACTTTAAACAACAAAAATGAATCACCATCCCATCCTGTCCTTCAAAGAAGTAATGTGAGCGAGATGGTGATCTCCATGCCAGGCATACATGCCCATCACTTTATCCAGTCGGTTGTATTTTTTTGTATCGGGATGATAGTATTGTCTTTGTAAATCCATGGGGCTAAGGCTTCTGAGGAGTGCAACAAATTTAGTATGTAACGCCTTCAGGAGGTCAATCGAGATGGCCGGATCCAAATGGATTTCGGGTGTTTGGGCCCAGGCCTTTTCATCATAGGCTTTGATGGTAGGAATTTCTTCGGTGAGCGCCCATTTGAAACGAACATAGGCGTTCATGTGACTTTCGGGAAGATGGTGGAGCACCTGACGCAGCGTCCAGCCTCCTTCGCGATAGGGGGTATCCAACTGTTCTGGCGTTAATTTCTTTGCAGACTCTTCCAGTTTTTTCGGCAGTCCCTCAATGCGCGAAATAAACTGCTGAATTTCTTCCGTTGTATAGCTTTCCTGAGGGGTAAATTTTCCTATTGGGTAGCGCAGTGCATCCTCGGTCATAATCAATCATTAACGGCTTCTCTCACGTCCTCATCGGTGTAGGCTTTTTTAAGTTTGACCGGTTTGCTTTTGCTCTTGCGTTTTTTCTTTACCCGGATGTTGGTCAATTCGATGAGCAGGGAAAAAGCAACGGCAAAATAAATGTATCCTTTGGGTACTTTGTATTCGAGTGCCTCAAGGAACAACATAAAACCAATCAGGATCAGAAAGCCTAACGCCAATACTTCCATAGAAGGATGGAGCTGAATAAAACGGCTGATGTGGCCGGAGAAAAACATCATGACAATAATGGAGATAATCACGGCGATGATCATGATCAGTACTTTGTCCGGGTCAACAATCCCCACTGCCGTGAGGATGGAGTCGAAGGAAAAGATAATGTCGAGCAGGATGATTTGAACGATGGTACCCATCAGGGTGATGGCGGGTTTCCTCCTCGGAGTCCCTTCCTCTTCTTCCTCATCCTCGCCTTCCATCTCATGATTAATTTCCATGGTGCTTTTGGCGATCAGGAACAGTCCGCCGAAACCCAGGATGAGGTCCTTCCCGCTAAAACTTTTAGCGTGGTCCAATAAGAAATTGGCGGGGACGGTAAAGAGCGGTTGGGTGAACTGGATAATCCAGGTAATGGCCAGGAGCAAACAAATGCGTACGAGCATGGCCAGAAAGAGGCCGGTATTCCGGGCACGTTTGCGAAGTTCCTCCGGCAATTTATTGGAGGTGATAGAGATAAAAATAATGTTGTCGATACCCAGGACAATTTCAAGAAAACACAACGTGAGAAGTGCCAGCCATGTGTCTGCTTTAAGAAAGAGTTCCATCTATAGCCAGCGGTTTTTTCTTGACTTTTGAACTTACAAATTACACAAAGGCAGCCATATTCAAAATAAGTATAGGAAAAGAAAAAAGGCCTCCTTTCAATCAGAAATAGCCTTTTTACTTCATTCTCAGTAGTGCACAGGATTAAGTTGGGAGCTTTTTTTTGGATCAGTCCGTGATTTTAATGAATGTAAATTCTGATTGGGTAGGAGTGTGGTTAGCGAGCGTGATGACTGGATAAAAAAATTCAAACCGTGCATTGGCGATAAAGGGTCACGCGGCACCAAGGCATAATTTTGTTGTATAATATAATTTTAAGAAATCCCGGCTAATACAGCTAAGTAAGCATCCGATGAAGTACATCTTTCAATGAGGTTAAGGTAGATGTAGTTTTGAAAAAAACTATTTATGACCTCAAACCTAACTCCATTACAGCAATTAATGTTTTCCTTAATTGAAATCTGGCAGTGTAGCGGACAATCTCAAAAGTCCTTTTGCCAGGAGAAGGACCTGGCCTACAGTAAATTTCATTATTGGCACAAGAAGTATCATGAGTATCGCTCACCCTCATCATCTGAGGAGGAATCGGTCGGACGGGCGTTTGTGTCTGTCAGGGTAAAGAAAGGTAGTACGCTGGAGACACTTCCAGCCGGAACGTTGGAATTGGTTTTCCCCGATGGCCGCCGGTTGATATTTAATCAATCAGTAGAAGCGGGTTTTCTGAAGGCTTTGCTAGGTTAACCATGTTGTCCCTCTCCCCGGCTCAGCGTTATTTTCTGTGCCGCAACAAGACCGATATGCGTAAAGGAGTCGATGGACTGAGCGGATTGGTCCGGGATGGGTTGAAGCGAGATCCACTGAGCGGAGATATTTTCATTTTCTTCAATGGTCGCCGCAATCAGGTAAAATTGTTGCTCTGGGAACGAGATGGTTTTTCGATTTATTACAAACGTCTTGAGTGTGGCACCTATGAACTTCCTTCTATTGATGGTCAAACCGTGTCGGTAGAGTTACGCAGTGATGAGTTGATGTTGATCCTTCAAGGCATCTCACTTGGTTCGGTGAGAAGGAGAAAACGATTTCATTTTTCAGAAAATAAATTAGTGAATAATCAAGTAGTTCCGCTGTGATTAAAGTGATGTGTTTTATCTTTGCATCAGTGATTGCAACGGCGGCATACCAAGAATTATCACGCGAAGAACTTGTTCTAAAAGTTACTGAGCTTACACATCGGCTCCATCAACTTGAGCGTTTAGTTTTCGGCTCCAAACACGAGCGATTTGCCCCTACAGTATCTGCCGATCAGCTTGCCTTAGACATATCCACTCAGCAGAAAGAACAATCTACGCCTGAGCTACTTCAGACAATCCAGTATCAACGCAAGAAGGCCAGTAAGTCCAATACAGAAAAAGTGCAGACAGGACGTATGCCTCTTCCTGCCAGCCTTCCCCGCGAGCAAGTAATCATCGAACCCACTGTAGATGTCACCGGGTGGACAAGTATGGGCTCCGAAATCACCGAAGAGCTCGAACGTACTCCTGGAAAATTATTTGTTCGTCAATACTTACGTTCCAAATATGTAAACCCTTTAACGGGACAGATCGTAATTGGAGAATTGCCGGTACGTCCTATCGATAAGGGTATAGCCGGTCCCGGTCTTTTAGCACAAATCGTGATCGATAAATATGTGGATCATTTACCGATCTACCGCCAGGTACAGCGCTTTGAAAGGGAAGGCATGAAATTGCCCATCTCCACGCTGGCCGACTGGATCAGTGGCACCTGCCACTTGCTCGAACCGCTTTATGAATTTCACCGGAAGCAAGTGTTGAATAGCGATTACCTGCAAGCCGATGAAACACCCATCAAGGTGTTGGATAAAGACAAAAAAGGGGCGACTCACCGGGGCTATCACTGGGTGTATCATGCACCGGTTAACCGGTTAGTCTTGTTTGACTACCGGGAAGGCCGGGGCCGGGAGGGGCCCAATGAATGCCTTTATGATTTTCACGGGTACTTGCAAACCGATGGGTATGCTGTTTACCAGGATTTTGATAAACGATCAAACATCACTTTGCTGCATTGCATGGCACATGCGCGCCGCATGTTTGATCAGGCATTGGATAATGATAGGCAGCGAGCCGAGCATGTACTGATGGAAATGCAAAAGCTTTATGCGGTCGAACAAGTGGGCAGAGATAAATCCTTATCCCTGGAAGAACTCCATGCGCTCAGGCAAGAGCAGGCAGTTCCGGTCTTAAAAAACATCAAGGCTTGGATGATGGATGCCTACCCACAGGTACTTCCGGAAAGCACAATTGGAAA
>JAYVXP010000297.1:0-3008 GCA_043785125.1 Bacteroidia bacterium | reverse complement strand
TTTCTCATGAAAGTTTAATGCGTATCTGGAATCGTCTGAGTTCATGGGTCGAAGAAGAATTTGAGTCTGCGCAGATGTATAAGCGAATTTCCGATGCTGCCGCTATGTATCAGATTGGCAAGACGGGCTTATGGCGTCCACCGGATTTGCAACTGGCTCTGAACTGGCAAAAGAAACAGCGCCCAACCCGCACTTGGGCACAGCGATATGATATTGCTTTTGAGCGCGCGATTGTGTTTCTGGATACCAGCCGCATCACCTATGAGGCAGAGTTAAAGAATCAGGAAATGTTGCAGCGCAGGCGGTTGCGCAGAGCACGGGTTACGAATGTTATTCTTGCCATTTTGCTTCTGGTTGCTGTGGCTTTCTTTTTCTTTGGGCTAACACAGCGTATTGCAGCAGAGCAACAGACGTTGCTTGCCAAGATTGAGGCGAAAAAAGCAACAACGGCCAGCGTTGAAGCCATCAAGCAAAGAAAATTTGCGGAAGAACAAACTAAAACGGTTCTGGATCAACGAAAAGAAATTCAAAGCAAGAACGATTTACTGGAGAAAAATAACAAGGAGTTGGTAAGGCAATACGGAATCGCTGATGCCAATTTACAATTGGCGATCCAACAGGAAAAACGGGCGAACGAATCCAAGGAAAATGAAATCGTAGCGCGGGTTGAAGCGGAAAAGCAGACCAAGATTGCGCAAGAAAATTTTGAGAAAGCCAATAACCTGCTGATGCTATCCATCGCACAATCGCTGGAAGCAAAATCGGTTGGCATAGACGACAAAAACCTGGCGGGATTAACGGCCATGCAAGGATATTTATTCCACACGAAGTTCGGTGGCGCAAAATATGACCCGTACGTCTTTAACGGGCTATATTATGCACTGACTAAATTGTCGACTTCCCTTGCCAATTATAACGCTGTAAAAGTTCCTGGTAATCTGAAGAACAGAATGTACGCGCTCGCGGTATCTTCGAAAAACAATTTATTTTATGCCACAGGTAACGATGGCCGGATTTTTAAAGGAAATTATGTAGCGCAAACAATTTCATCTGATGTGATCAGTTACAATGCATTTCCCAATCGCGTATTGGCGCTGAGTAAAGATGAAAAGTACCTTGTCAATGGAAGTGACTCCACGTTTATGCAGGTGTTCAATTTGGCTAACGATAATAAAGTCTTCAAGGTAGAAGGCCATACCGGCTCTGTTCATGATATTAAGTTTATGCCGGACAACGCTGGATTTATTTCATCGTCTTCCGACCGCACACTCAGGTTCACCGATCCGGCAAATGGAAAAAACCGGCTTCTTGTAACACTTCCATTTGATTTGAAATCCATTGATATTAGTCCTGAAGGCACAAAGTTGGTGGGCGCGTCTGTCGCAGGTCAACTGGTGCTGGTTGATCTAAAAGACAATTCCTATATCATCCTGCAAAACGAAGCGCCTAACAGGATTCTATCTGTTGCGTTTCATCCAAGTCGCCCGATGCTCGTCTATGGCATGGAAGTTCTCGAGAAAGGTTTGCCTGTGAAGGGCCTTGTAAAGGTTCTGGACCTTAACCTCAATAAAATAGTCAAGGAACTCAGTGGGCATAAGGCTGGTGTTTCTGATTTGGAATTCAGCCCAGATGGTAAGTTGTTGGCCAGTTCAGGACTGGATCGTAAACTGCAAATGTGGGTCGTTGACCGTGAAGAGGATTTGCCGATTAACATGGACAATAACAATGGAAATATCTGGGATATGAGTTTTACACCGGATTCCAAATACTTGATTGCCAGCTGCAATGAAGGAGAAATTCGTGTATGGCCGACCGATACCAAAATGCTCGCAGAACAAATTTGCCCAAAACTCACGCGGAATATGACCCCGGATGAATGGGAAAAATATGTACGCAACGGAATTACGTATGAAGCAACCTGTAAAAGTTTATTGATCAGTGATTTCTAAATCAGGATGCATTTGAAAAAACTTTTATCTGGCTTTTTTCTATTCGTTTACTTTATCAATGCTTCTGGGCAATCCAATGACTGTGAACAAACACTCAATCAGGCAAGCGAAGAATTTAATGCGGGTCATTTTTACGGAATTCCATCCCTGCTTAAGCCGTGTATTGATAAGAATGCTTTTAGCAATGAACAGCAGGTGCGGGCTTACCTTTTACTCTGCCAGGCTTACCTGATTGTTGACGATCCGATTGCAGCCGAAGACAGTTACCTCAAATTGTTAAAGGCCGATCCGGAATACATTGCTACAGATGAAAAAGACCCGATCGATGTGGTCTTCCTCAGCAAAAAATTCACATCGACACCCATTTTCACTCCACGCATTAGGATTGGGGCCAATACTTCCTTGTATCGCACCATTTATGACATCAGTACAGGATCAACCCAATCAAATGAGAAGATAAAGCACGTTCTGAAACCCGGTTTTCAGGTGGGAGGGGGATTGGACTGGAACATCAATGATAATTTCAGTATTTGTGCCGATGTCATTTTATCATATAAAGCTTTCAAGACCATACGCTCGGAAATTCATCACGATGACACACAAACCATTACTGAAAAACAATATTGGCTTGACGTTCCGCTCTATCTCAAGTATTCCGACATTAAAGGAAAGATAAGACCTTATGGATATGCTGGGATAGCAGCAAATTATCTTTTCAGTTCGCATGCTTCGATGGATTACGAGAATTTTAATGCTGCCCACACTACCCAGTCGCCATCCACGGGTCCTGACGTAAAACTTACAAATATAAGACGGGCACTGAGCCGATCACTTGTTTTTGGTGGTGGAGTGAGATATAAGATCGGAATAGATTTTATATTTGCCGACTTGCGTTATATGGCGGGCCTTTCCAATCTCTCTACAGGTACCTATGATAATGTCCTGGCGGCGCAGTATGTCTATGCCGACAGTAAATTCAGATTGGACAACCTTTCGATCTCTATCGGTTATGTAAGGCCATTGTATAATCCCCGTAAAATCAAAAACGCCAGAGGTGCA
>JAYVXP010000296.1:0-3043 GCA_043785125.1 Bacteroidia bacterium | reverse complement strand
CAGAAAGAGGTAAACCAACGGCATCGATTGTTATTCTTACACCGGATATTTTATTTTGCGCACAGACATCCTTCCAGGAAAGTGCGGCCAGTAGGATGAGACCACCAACACCAAAGTTTTTTCCAATTCTTTTAAGGTGTATTAGCATCCCGCATGCGTAATTTCGATTTGATTGCCTTGAATGCGATAAGTGAGATTAAGGGTGGCCTTCAACACATTGAGTGCTGCCTCCAGTGATTGGCCATCAAAAGTTACCGTCACAACGCAGGATGCCGGGATATCCGAGGCGATGGTGATGTTGGATCCATAAGTTTTGTTCAGCGTTTCAACAACCGAACGCAAATCTTTTTCTATCAATATGATTTTGCGCGTTTTCCACGACAGAAAATTGACATTGTCATTCTTCAGACTGCTTATCTGCTGGTTGGCTTTGGAATAAATCCCTTTATCCCCGGCATGCAGTTTTACTTCTTGTTTTAGTTCTGGAGTAGAAAGTTTAACAACACCTGTTTCCACAGTTACTTCTACTTCTTTCCGGGTGTCATAACCCTGCACATTAAAAGTGGTACCCAACACTTCTACTTCGGCATCACCAATTTGAATTATGAATGGCTTGTTTGGATCCGGTGCGACTTCAAAAAATGCCTCGCCTTTCAACTTTACCTTTCTTGACGCCGCACCAAAATGAGAAGAATAGGATAATTCAGAATTCTGGTTGAGAAGGACCTGTGAGCCGTCGGACAGCGAAACGCTGAGTGTATTGTCGGCGGTTTGAAAATGGACGTTGGTGCCGGAAACAAAATAGTTAATCACCATCCCCGATGCGACCAACAATACGATAGCGGCAGCCACGCGCAACCACATGCGGGGAGCGTTTCTTTCAGGACTGAGCATGCGTGTGCGGACAGCCGATGGCGGAGGATTGGTTCCTTTTTCTTTTCTGGTGAGCTGATTTACAAAATGGTTCCATTCCAGATCAATGTTGATGTCGGGATAGGCATCGGTTTGATGGGCATAGTATTCCTTGCTGAGCCCGAAAGCTTTCTTCAGCATAAGATACTGCCGCTCGTTTTCCTCACTTTGGGCAATCCATGCCGACAACTGTCTTTCGTCTTCCGCGGACGCTTCACCCGACAGGGACCGGACTATCCAACTTTCCACCATATCGTTTTGACCATCATTCACACACCCAATATTTCTAATTTAACAACACAAAAAAAGGCGTTTACCCTTATGCCCCAAACATAAAAAACAACAGTGAGAGAAATTCGCCCAGACGCTCTTTGAGCACGTGTAGTGCTTTCGACATTTGCCCTTCGACGGTCTTGACAGAAATGCCCATTTTTTCAGCAATTTGAGAATATTTCAACCCTTCAAACCGACTCAATTCAAAAACCTCCCTGCATTTTTCAGGTAGGGAATTCACGGCCAGTTCGATTTCGCGCTCCAATTCTTCCGTTTCCATGGCATTCTGGTTGTCCTGCGGCAATTGTTGCTCCGGAATATTTTCAAATAACACTGTTTTTTTCCTGTCGCGGATATGATTCAAACACCGGTTTCGCACCGAAGTGTATAAATAACTGCGGTAATGAACATCGGATGGCAAGGAATCCATCTTTTCCCAAACCGTGATAAAAACCTCGTGAACAAGACTCTTTGCTTCATCCAAATCATGCACGTACTTCATCGCGAAGCTGCACAATGGTTTGAAAAGCGCTTTAAATAGTTGCTCGAATTGACGAAGGTCCTTTGCAGCCAAAATGTTAGGTTATCCTAATTAATTAAAGATATTAAAAATTCAATCTATCACGTTGAATCTGAATTATGAATGCAAAGGCCAGGTTGGATTGCGAACAGGGTCTGAACGGACAAAAGGCGTAACTATTTTCATCCCGTGAACTAAAAAGCGTCAAAATGGCTTTTGAATGGATGATTTTGCTGCCGAATTGGCGGATATAATTGTAGGTACAACTATTGACAAACAGAATGAAACCAGAGAGAAGCAGATGAAAACTACGTTGAATATACCCAAGGAATTGATCACCCATATTGATGTCATGAACACGCTGAACGGCGGTACGAGCGAGCCGTCTGTGCGATTACAGCAATTTGATGCATATAGAGAAATTGCCCTTCGCGTTCCCGGTGTTTCGCAGGAGCAGATAAAAATGGAAATCAATAAGAATAAACTAACGGTGTATTATTTCACAGTTCTGAAATCACAAGAAATTGAATTCCCGGTGCCCAAGGTATTGTACGACAAATTGATTCCTTATTTTATCAATATCCCCAACATTACGGTGCGGGAAAGAGAAGGCGCACTGGTGATAACCCTGCCCTTCAATGAATTGGCAGATGGCTATCGGAGGGATCTTTCGGTTAACAATTAGTTCACATCACTGAGATCACCAGGCGCGCTTCGCGATTGAGAAGGATTTTCCTTTTGTGGGAGTTATTCAGCACAGTATGTAAAAATCATAACCCCTCACATTGCCGGGTGGGGATTAGCGGATGGTCGGTACCGTAACCAAAATCTTCACGATTTTTACTTATTCAGCAGACCCTAAATAGTTACCTTACATCATCTTAAAACTCCTTCTTCATCTTCGGCGTGCTGTTGTAATTCAGGATCGCAAATTCTGTCCGGCGGTTTATGCTTCTTCCCTTTCCTGTCGCATTGTCTGCAACAGGCTTTTCCTCGCCATATCCCACAGCTGTGATTCGCTCAGCCTGGATTCCGGACTTAACAAGATAATTTTTCACCGACTCCGCACGACGGCGGCTGAGATCCATGTTGTAATTGGCTTCTCCGTAATTGTCGGTATGACCGCTGACCTGCAATGTAGCAGCCAGATTTTCTTTTAAGAATTTTTCAATTGCCCAAATATCTACTGAGGATTGGGGTATGTCGCTGTTTGTCGGGAAATAGACATTCAGGACTCCGCTAAACCGAAACGGAATGTTTTTCTTTAGAAATATCGTATCCACGATCTGCCCCGGTTCATCCAGTGAGCCAACCATATAAAAATGAGATTCGTAATCC
>JAYVXP010000295.1:0-64454 GCA_043785125.1 Bacteroidia bacterium | reverse complement strand
TACCGAAATCCAAAAGACAAATTTTAACAACTTTTTACTATCCTTCTATCCCAATAAAAGAGAAATGACGGTGCATTCCGAATTGTATTCCAATACGGATGAGAAATTCCAAAAAGAAGATTTCACAAAACGGATCTTCAATCTATCATTGTCTTAGCTAATTCTTTAGCCCCTAAATCCGCCGTCCACCAAAAGCGCCATCATTTTTTTGTTTTAGTTTGCTAACTTCGCGAGCTAAGATTATGAGAACCATCTTTCTGCTGATTTTCGTCTCCCTGCTAGGTGCACGAGCCTTTTCCCAGGGCTGCAGCGATGCCGGGTTCTGCACCATGGGCGCGATGAAACCCGATCAATCCTACAACAAAAAGATAGTACTAAAACTGCGTACCATGGAATTAAGCTTTTACCGCGGTACCACCACGCTCACACCCATTGTTTATGTTGCCACGGCCGATTTGAATTTCAGCCTCAATCGCAAGAATACCTTTCAGGTAAAAATACCATTTCAACACGTGGAGGGAAGGCTAGCCAAAACTTCCAGTTTGAGCGATTTTTCAATCTGTTTTACCCGAAATGTGTACACTTCAGACAAATTCGATTTGAATGTTTCCGTGGGCGGGAAAATACCTTCGAACAATTCTAACCTGAAAGATTCCGAAGGCAATCCCTTGCCCATGTATTATCAGACCAGCCTGGGCACCTATGATCTGATCGGCGGAATTTCGTTGATCAATAGAAAATGGCTCTTTGCAACTGGTATCCAGGTTCCGCTCAACAGCAACCAGAACAATTTTGACTGGCACCGGTGGCCCAATCCGGATCCGGATCTGCAATATGTTAAGGGATATGCCAACGCCACTCATTTGAAACGAGGCACCGACATCATGCTAAGGGTGGAGCGCAATTTTCGCTTTTCCCGGTTTAATTTTTCCGCCGGCGTACTCCCCATTTATCGGATCATCAGTGACCGGATCACCAATTTTGCCGGTGAGCGCACAACCAAAGATGCAAACGGAAATGAAGGAAAAGGACTTGCCATGTCCTGGCTTACAACAGCAGGATACAGTTTTAATGCCCGGTCAGGAATCCGGATTTTAGTTGGTCATAAGATCACATTCAGGAAATTCAGTCCGGACGGACTTACCCGGGAGCTGGTTACTTCGGTCACGTACATCTATCGTTTCTGATGGCCCGACGAACCACCATTCTTCTTTTTCTTACGTTGCTCTCCTTTTGGAGTTTAGGTCAGCAGCAAGTCTTTTCAAGAATCGATTCGCTCCAATCCGATGCTAAATATGAAGATGCTAAGATATTAATTAACCAAATTACTGCTGCCACTACATATCCCAAAACAAAAGTCCTCCTGGCCAACAAAACGGCAGAAATTCTGATCACACAAGGAAAATTGAATGACGCCGAGGCTGTACTCAACAAAATTCAAAGTTACGGCGATCTATTTTTGGAAGCGGTTACCCAGACCAACCTGGGTTCTCTTTATCTCAACAAAGCACGCAGTGATCTGGCCCTTGACTATCTTCAACAAGCACTTAACAAATTTCAGGATTCCGGAAATCACAATACCCGTGAAGCTGCGCAATGCCTTGCTGATCTGAGCCTGGTGTACTGGAGTGTGGGTAAACTTAATCAGGCGGAGGAAAACGGCTTGATTGCTTTGCAAATCCGCCAAAGTTTGTTTGGAGAAAGTAGCGAAGCAGTCGCCGCGTCAGATAACGACCTGGGCCTGGTTTATAGTTCGGCGAATGTGGACAAAGCATTGGCGTATTATGAAAAAGCACTTTCCATATATGAAAAGATGCACGGAAAAGATCATCCCAAGATTGCCATTGCATCGAACAATATTGGCGCCATGTACCGGCAACTGGAATTGTACGGTGATGCGGTCAACAATTTTGAAACTGCTTTGACCATTTGGAAAAAGGTTTACCCCAATGGTCATCCCAACCAGGCCTCCGCGCTGGTCAACCTGGGTCGGACCTATATTAAAATGGGCGATCGCAAAGCGGCGCTGGGTTATTTTGAAAAAGCGCTCGAAGTATATCGAAAATCGTACGGCACAAAGCACCCGGATATTTCATCGGTGCTCAATCTCATCGGGAGCCTAAAAGCGGAGGACAACCAGTATGATGAAGCACTATCCTCATTTCAGGACGCCATCATTTCAAATTCTCCTTCATTTGATCAGAAAAATATTGCCCAAAACCCCAGGGCAAATGAATTCTATAATGGGAAAGTATTGCTCTACTCACTGCGTTTGAAAGCCCAGGCATTGGAGTCGCGACACTATGGCAAAACATTAAAGCTAGAAGACCTCAAATGGGCACTTTCTTGCCTTTTTATTTGTGATAGCCTGATCGACAATATCCGTCATCACAGTTCCGATGAAAACGATAAGATCGAATTGGGCGAATCTGCCAATGAAGTGTATGAAGACGGTGTGCGCATTGCACAGGCGATGAGTGAGATGACCCTCCATAACAAGTATTATCGGGAGGTGGCTTTCTATTTTGCTGAAAAAAGTAAGTCCGCCGTGTTGCAGGAGTCCATTGCGGAAGCCGAAGCAAAATCATTTGCCGGTATTCCCAGTGAGCTGATTGAGCAGGAAAAAAACATCAAATCCACCATATCGTTTCTCGTGCAGAAGCTTTCACAAAAACCCGCTGCCGAAGAAGAAAAATACCTGCGGGAATCGCTGTTCACCACCAATCGCGAGTACAATGACTTTATCAAAAAATTGGAGGTCGACTATCCCAACTATTTCAATCTTAAGTTCAATCAGTCCTCCCCCACTATTCCTGATCTGCAAAAGTTATTGGATCAAAAAACAGCCATCCTGAGTTATTTTATTGCCGACAAAGGAAAACGGATTTATCAATTCATTATCACCAAAGACCATTTCAGAATCAATAATCTTACACTCCCCGGTCAATTTAATAAATACGCCAAGGGGCTTACCAACAGCTTGCTATTCAGCGATGTAAAGGTCTATCAGGAATCCGCCTCTGCTCTTTCCGACATTTTAATTCCCTCCCTTCCTTCCTCCATTACCAATCTGGTAATTATCCCTTCCGGGCGATTGGGGACACTTCCCTTCGAAGTTCTTTTTTACAAAAAAAACAAATCTGCCGATTATCAGTCCATGCCCTTTCTGGTCAAACGGTTTTCAATAGGCTATGCGTTTTCGGCGGGGCTGCTGGCACAAAGATCAAAGTCTTCAACCTCATCATCCCTTTCCATTTTTCTTTGTGCACCAATCAAATTTCCCGACAAGGACAATCTCGATGAACTGCCCGGAACAGAAACGGAAGTCAATACGATTGCTAATCTATTTAAGGATAATACCCGTTCCATCGCCAAATTTTCCGATGCCAACGAAGACCTGATTAAATCCGGTGCTTTGTCAAAGTTCAGTTATCTTCACTTTGCCACGCATGGAATCGTCAATGAAACTTCTCCTGAGCTTTCCCGGATTTTTCTCCAAGCCGGAAAGCAAGATGATGGAAATCTCTTTGCAGGAGAAATTTACAACCTGAATCTCAATGCAGAACTGGCCGTCCTTTCGGCATGCCAAACTGGATTGGGGAAATTCTCCAAGGGCGAAGGCGTGATCGGGCTCTCCCGCGCATTGGTTTATGCCGGAGCAAGAAATATCATCGTCTCCTTCTGGAGCGTCGCCGATGAGTCGACCTCCCTGCTCATGACGGATTTTTATAAAATCATGCTCCAAAATAAAAATTCAAACTTTCGGGAGACGTTGCAGCACGCTAAACTCAACATGATTAAGGGAGGAAAATATTCGGCACCGTATTATTGGGCACCGTTTATTTTGATTGGGTTTTAGAATATTGGGAAAATTCAATGTGTCAATATCAAACCAAAAATCCTGAAGTTGTTTACTCAGTTCGACAATAATCGAATTGCTGTTGTATCGCTTATCAATATAATCAATTGGCGCTCATTTCTGCAGCCTGAAAAGGAACATTTTGGAGACTATAAAAGGGGCATTTTCAGGACTCGAAACTGCAGCCATCTTAGCAACTTAACCTGCCCATACAGTAGTGGGTGGTTTTGGCCACTCCTACTGTAAGGATCAGGTACACACAGGTGAACGCTATGGCAAAATAGTTTCTCACTGTGCTCAAGAGAACCCCAAAGTAGAGTCATAGGTTTCACTTTTCCTACATTTTTCCTAAAACTTTGTTTTGGCGTAAAAAAAGGCGTTTTTAGCATGTTTTTAGCATGGTCGAGGACAATTATAAGCAGCGCGGACTCCGCAATAAATTGGTTAAAAAACTGCGTCTAAACGGCATTTTGGACGACCGTGTTTTGGGTGCTTTGGGAAAGGTGCCCAGGCATGCTTTTTTCGATGATGCCTTGCTTATTCACGCCTATGAAGACAAGGCTTTTCCCATCGGCGAAGGCCAAACTATCTCTCAGCCTTACACCGTGGCTTTCCAGACCGAGAAGCTCGAAATTAAGCCCGGGGATAAGGTTCTCGAAATTGGAACAGGCTCCGGCTACCAGGCCTGCATTTTACTTGAGATGGGTGCAACGCTTTATACCATTGAATATGTCAGGAAGCTTTATGATAAGGCCAGAACATTCCTTCCCAAATTGGGGTACGCGCCTTACTTCTTTTGCGGTGACGGCACGAAGGGGCTGCTGGCCAAAGCGCCATTCGACAAGATCATCGTGACAGCCGGGGCTCCGGTTATACCCACAGCCCTCACAGATCAACTTGCAGAGAACGGAATCCTGATTATTCCCGTGGGGGATCGGGAAAAGCAACGGATGATCCGGATCCGTAAAAAAAATGGGAAACTGGTGAAAGAACAGTTTGACTATTTCGCTTTCGTTCCGTTGCTCGGCGAGGGCGGATGGGAAGATAAAGCCATTCGTGATTCAGGCTAACAAAAAGTCTTTCAAATCATCCAATCTTTTGGAGAGCCGCTGACTTATTTTATCATTCATTAAAAATTTTTCGAGCCTTTCCGGCAACATCATTTTTTGCTGAATGGTTTCTTCAACCACGTCTCTGAATTTTCCGGGGTGGGCTGTTTCTAAAAAAACACCGGTGCCATGATTTGAACTATTTTCAAAATATTTTTTTAAACCAAGATATCCCACTGCGCCGTGGGGATCCAACACGTATCCTTTCGACGTAAAAACTGCGCGCATCGCCTGTCGGGTTTCTTCATCTGTAAATGAATACCCTAAAACATCCGTGGATAGTCTGGTGATGTCGCCGTCATACAAATCAAGCATCCGGTAAAAATTACTCGGGCTTCCAACGTCCATGGCATTACTGATAGTCTGCTGCGATGGTCGGGGCGAAAATAAACCCGTTTGCAAATAGGCAGGAAAAATATCATTTATATTGGTCGCGGCAATAATCTGCTTCACCGGCAAACCCATTCGTTTCGCCATCAAACCGGCAGTCAGATTTCCAAAGTTTCCGCTCGGTACGGAAAAAACCAGATCACCCGATTGATCCTGCAACTTTGCAAAAGCCCAAAAATAGTAGAATGACTGGGGTATCAATCTTGCAATGTTGATTGAGTTGGCAGAAGTAAGAAGCAGTTTTTCGTTAAGCTCCTTGTCATGAAATGCGGACTTTACCAAAGCCTGACAATCATCAAACGTACCCTCAATTTCCAGGGCGGTGATATTGCCACCGAGTGTTGTAAATTGCTTCTCCTGAATTTCACTCACTTTTCCGGAAGGGTATAATACGATGACCCGGGTTCCGGGTACGTTCAGAAATCCATTCGCGACCGCGCTGCCAGTGTCTCCTGAAGTGGCTACTAAAATAACAATCTCACGAGATTGCCGTTTTGCAAAATAGCCGAGCAATCCCGACAAGAATCGAGCACCAAAATCCTTGAAAGCCAACGTTGGTCCATGAAACAATTCCAACGCAAAAATACCCGGTTCCAAATTCACAAGCGGTGCTTCGAACTGAATGGTGTGATCGACAATTCTCTTTAGTTCTTCAGCCAGTAAATCTTTACCCAAAAGATGCTGTGCTATTTCAAGGGATAATTCCTGAAACGTCTTTCTTGAAATGTCCCTAAAGAATTGATCCGGAAGTTTGGGTATGCTCACCGGCATATAAAGTCCGTTGTCGGGCGCAAGGCCCTGCATCACCGCTTGTCGCAAGTCAACACGAAGATTACGATTGTTGGTGCTATAAAATTCCATGCAACAAATTCAAAAATTAAGATTCAAAAATAATCCTCGCCCCTTCATAATTAATCTTTGACACATAGACATCACTCTTCAACTTGTATTTCAAGAAATGAAGTTGGATTACCTCCCCCGTTTTCTGAGCAACATCATGTTCTTTACTTAGCGCAAAAATAGTTGGACCCGAACCTGATATACCACAACCCAATGCTCCAGCCTCAAGTGCTTCGGCCCGGATGGTATCAAATCCCGGAATAAAAACTGAACGTATTGGTTCAGCAATAACGTCCTTGAGCGATCGACTAATCAAGGCGTAATCCGGTTTCATCAGACCAATCATTAATCCACCAATATTCCCACCTTGCGCCACGGCGTCCCTTAACGGCAGGGTGAGTTTCAATACCCGACGGGAATCAGAAGTCTTCAATTCAATGTGCGGATGAATCAATGTGCAATAAAGTGGCGGGGCCGGTATTTTGATAATGTCCAGTGGAAAGTAGTCACGTACCAGCACAAACCCACCCAGCAAGGATGGAGCAACGTTGTCGGCATGAGCTGATCCACAGGCAATTCGTTCTGCTTCCATAGCATGGGTGACCAACTGCTCACGGGTTAAAGGATTACCCAACAAATGATTGATGGCTATGAGTGCAGCAACACCACTCGCCCCGCTGGAGCCCATACCGCTGCCCAAGGGAAGATTCTTGAACAACTCAATGTCAACACCCTGACTACTTCCCACTGTGCTCAAGAAAGACTGCACTGCTACTCCGGCCGTGTTTTTGTCTGCCTCCAACGGAAGCCTTCCCTGATCTCCGACAATTCTGGTGATTCTAACGCCAGGCTCATTCCTGAGGGTAAGTATCACCTCGTCACCGGGAAAATCAACGGAAAATCCCAGAATATCAAACCCACAACAAACGTTGGCAACCGTGGCGGGAGCAAATGCTTTGACTGATTTCATTTCTTTATTTGAAGGACTGACAAGTCTATTGACAAGTACAGTCAAGATAGTTTAATTTCAGACTGTTGAATAATTTCCAATTCGTATGATATCCGCAAAAACACCCGCTGCCGTAACTTCAGCACCAGCTCCCGGACCCCGGATAACCATCGGCCGTTCGTGATAGCGCTCCGTAGTGAGCAGAATAATATTATCGCTGCCCGCCAGGGAATAAAACGGATGCATCTCCCCTACGCTGGCTAAGTAAATATTCGTCTTTCCATTTTCAAGCACCGCCATGTAGCGCAGTTTTTCTTTTCGGGAGGCGGCCACTTTTCTTAATGATTCAAATTCCAAATCATGTTTGCTCAACGCAATAAAAAACTGATTAACCGTCATTTCACCCCGGCAATCCAAGGGTACCAGATTTTCCACATGGATATCCCCCAACTCCAATGGAAGCCCTGACTCCCTTGCGAGGATCAACGTCTTTCGGGCCACGTCCACACCATTGAGGTCATCGCGCGGGTCCGGCTCGGTATAGCCTCTTTCTTTTGCCTCCTTCACTACGTCGCTAAAGTGCATTCCTTCCGCAAAGGAGCTGAAAATAAAATTCAGGGTACCGCTTAACACCGCCTCAATCCGGATGACCTTATCACCGCTGAGCAACAGGTCATTCATCGTGTTGATCACCGGAAGGCCTGCCCCTACATTGGTCTCATAAAGAAATTTTACGCCACGTTTAAATGCAGTTGACTTCAGCGCCTTGTATTTTTGCAAGGGGCCTGAATTGGCTTTTTTATTGGGCGTCACGATCGAAACATTGGTCGAAAGAATGATTTCGTAAAAATCAGTCACGGACTCGCTGGACGTACAATCGACCAAAATACTGTTGGACAAATTCAATTCCTGCATCCGCGTAACATAAGTCTTCATCTCCATCGGCTCCCCGTCATTTTTCATCTTGTCTATGCTGGAATCCAATGACAGCCCCATTTCATCAAACAACATCTTTTTGCTATTCGCCACTGCAACCAGGTTAATTTCCAGCAGGTTTTCCTTTGACAATTTGGCAAACTGATCAGCAATCATCTTGATCAATGTTTTTCCGATTAGTCCGGTGCCAATCAAAAACAAATTCAACACCTTGCGATCGGAAAGAAAAAAGGCTTCATGCAATACATTCAATGCTTTTGAAATGTCGGTTTGCCGGATCACCACCGAAATATTCAATTCAGAAGAACCCTGGGCAATCGCGCTTACATTAATTCCGTTTTTACCCAACGCATTGAACATCCGGCCACTTGTGCCCGGATTATGTTTCATGTTCTCCCCTACGATCGCTACAATCGCAAGATCCTCTTCTACCAGCATCTCGTCCATTTCTCCATTTTGAATTTCATATTGAAACTCTTTTTCAATGGCAACTTTGGCCTGTTTTGAAAATCCACTCTCAATCGCAAAACAGATGGAGTGCTCTGAAGAAGCCTGACTAATCAGGATCACATTGATTTTCTCCCGGGCCAGTGTTGCGAACAACCGCATCGATACGCCCACTACTCCAAGCAATCCACTTCCCTGCACACTGAGCAAGCTGATGTTGTTCATCGAGGAAATACCCTTGATAATGAAACTCTTTCCGTTTGCATCGGCGCTGATCCTGGTACCTGGGAACGTCGGATTAAACGTATTCTTAATCCAAATGGGAATTTTATTTGCCATCGCCGGTTGCATGGTGGATGGGAAGATGACCTTTGCCCCAAAGTGGGATAGCTCCATAGCCTCCTCATAGGTCATCTCCTTGACGGTAAAAGCCTTCTTAACTTTTCTTGGATCGGCCGTCATCATACCATCAACATCGGTCCAGATTTCGAGCGAAGCGGCACGCAAGGCACCCGCAAAAATCGCTGCGGTATAGTCAGATCCGCTCCGACCCAACGTCGTGGTTTCGCCGCTGTCGGATGTTCCAATAAAACCAGTAATGATTTGCAAAGCATTGCGTGTGGCAAAATGCTCACTGATAAGGATATTGGTCTTTATAAAATCAACCTTGGCGTGACCAAAAAGATTGTCGGTGCGCACCACAAGTCGTGTGTCAAGAAATTCAGCGGGAATCCCAAGGTCATTCAATGCTTCGGAAATAATGTAAGCTGACAACCGCTCACCAAAACTCATGACATAGTCCAGCGTACGCGAAGTGCATTCTTTTACAAGATATACTCCATGAAGAATATCCTCGAGTTCATTCATCATGAACTTCACCTGTGCAAGAATGCTGCTTTGTCGTTGCACACCGATCAGTTCGCGTACGGAATCGAGGTGGCGCTTTTCAATCTGATCGAAATCAATCTTATATTGAGCATTCCCTGCGAGTGCAAGCTGACTCAAATTGATTAGCGCGTCGGTTACGCCACCCAGCGCAGAAAATACGATGGCTATCGGCTCCTCCTTCAGCAAAGGTCTTACGATTTGAATAACCGACTTGATTCGATCCGGGGTGGCAACCGATGAGCCACCAAACTTTAGAATTTTCATTTTTAGTTTCTTCTGATATTGATTCCAGATTAAGCAATTCACATTCCATGCAATCCGATTTCGGATGCAGCAATAAAAAATAGTCTAGGGCGGGGTATTAAATATAGTCGGGAGCTACCCCGTAATAATAGTTGTAATGGTGCTGACAGCACTCACTTCAGGTGAATTGAAGTTAAAATTGGTGGTATGAAAATTGGCCTGCATGACTTAATTTATGCAATTAATCACTTGTCGTCGCGGATTGCAAAGAATTTTAGTGATTTTTGCAATTATACTTGAATTTGCTAACAGCTATTAGGTTAAAATTCAAGGTTTATGGTTCAAGGTTGATGCTCATTCATTCTCATCGGCATAATCATTTGAATCTGTTGTCAAGGTTTAGGGTTCACTATTCACAAATCAAATGTCCCGCAAGAAAAAACACCCCAAGGAGTCTTTTGTCAGCATGACCGAACTGGTGTTGCCAAACGATACCAATACGATTAATAACCTCATGGGTGGAAGGCTTATGCATTGGATGGACATCGTTTCGGCCATTGCCGGTCAAAAGCATTCCAACAGCACCGTCGTGACTGCCTCAGTGGATAACATCTCATTCCGGGAACCGATTTTATTAGGGAATGTAGTGACGCTGAAGGCAAAGGTCACCAGGGCATTCAATTCTTCCATGGAAGTAAGAATTGACGTCGATGCTGAAGACATTCCTGCCAACAAGAAATTCTCCAGCAACAGTGCCTACTTCACTTTTGTTGCCGTGGATAAAAATGGTCAGCCTGTGGAGATTCCTGAAATAGAACCCGAGACCGAAGAAGAAAGGGCGCTGTACGACGGTGCCTTGCGCAGGAGACAACTCCGCCTTGTCCTTTCGGGAAGAATGAAACCACATGAAGCAAAGGAATTGAAGTCACTTTTTGATGTGAAGGAGACCTTATGACCAGGACCCAAGACCCACTATATTTCGAAAGTCTCTACACCGAAGAACTCTACCGCATTTCCCCAAAAACGAAAATCTTGATCACCCAGCCCTGGAGTGATTTACCAAAAGAAGAAAAAGATCAACTCATTAAAATCACCGAAGCAATCAGGCAACGAATCAATCCAAAACTAAGTTTGAATGCTTTTGAGGTCGTCGTTGCCCAATCACTTGATTTGAGTCTATGGTCAGAAAAACCGGAGAAGCTGATCTACTTCGGCCCGCCGGTGAAGGGGCTGGACACTTATGAAGTCATCGTAGCGCGTGACACTAAAATGGTGCTTTCGGAAAATTTGTCTCACCTGATTTCCAACGAACCGTCCAGGGCAAAACTATGGCTTGCGCTAAAGCAGCTTTTCACGGATTAAAAGGCCGCCTTTTGACCTATTTTAAAATATTAACCCTTCTTCTATCTTTGCGAGACTTTTTCAAAACCATCCGGATTATGGGATGGTTTTTTCAACTAGCGATAAACCAAAGGAACCGGAGACCTTCATCATGAACAGTATTATTTACTTTATTCCAGCATTCGGGATTGTAGGACTCATTGCCATGGCCATCAAATCGTCATGGGTAACCAAGCAAGATCCAGGTGACGCCAAGATGCAGGAATTGTCAGGCTACATTGCCGACGGAGCCATGGCTTTTTTAAGAGCAGAATGGAAAATATTAGCCTACTTCGCTGTATTCACGGCCATCATTTTGGGATGGTCTGGTACCCTGGTTGAAGAATCAAGTCCCGTTATTGCCATATCATTTCTTTGCGGTGCGGTTCTTTCTGCGTTTGCAGGATTCCTAGGTATGAAGATCGCAACCAAAGCAAACGTGCGCACCACACAAGCAGCACGGACCAGTTTGGCAAAGGCTTTACAGGTTTCATTTACAGGAGGGTCAGTGATGGGCATTGGTGTTGCCGGTCTTGCCATTTTGGGACTGGGAGGATTGTTTATTGTTTTATACCAAATTTTTGTTCCTACCGGAGCCGCCATTAATGGAATCGAAATGAAGCGGGCGATAGAAGTATTGGCTGGCTTTTCTTTGGGTGCAGAATCCATTGCTCTGTTTGCACGTGTGGGTGGGGGAATCTATACCAAAGCGGCCGACGTGGGTGCCGACCTGGTTGGAAAAGTAGAGGCGGGTATTCCCGAAGACGATGTTCGAAATCCTGCCACCATTGCAGACAATGTGGGAGACAATGTTGGGGATGTTGCTGGCATGGGAGCTGATTTATTTGGTTCTTATGTGGCCACGATTTTGGCAACCATGGTACTGGGTCAGGAGATTGACGCTTCCGCGGATAAGTTTGGTGGATTGTCCCCCATTCTGTTGCCGATGATGACGGCCGGACTCGGCCTTATCTTTTCTATTGTCGGCACCTGGTTTGTCCGAATCAAAAAAGAAACAGACAGCGTTCAAAACGCCTTGAATATTGGCAACTGGTCATCGATCATCCTCACAGCGATCGCATCTTATTTTGCTGTTGCCTATCTTCTACCAGAGAAATTGGTTCACCGCGGTGTGGAGTTCACTTCCCTCGACGTTTATTTTGCAATCATCGTAGGTCTCGTAGTCGGTGCGCTGATGAGTTTCATTACCGAGTATTACACAGCCATGGGAAAGAGACCCGTACTATCGATCATAAAACAATCCGGGACGGGACACGCCACCAACATCATTGGAGGATTATCGGTTGGAATGGAGTCCACTGCTTTTCCGATTCTGGTATTGGCAGGGGGAATTATTGCTTCTTATTCATTCGCTGGATTGTATGGAGTCGCTATCGCAGCAGCCGGTATGATGGCCACCACCGCGATGCAACTTGCCATTGATGCTTTCGGTCCGATTGCCGACAATGCAGGTGGTATTGCCGAGATGAGTCATTTGCCGGAAGAAGTCCGCGGTCGCACAGACAATCTGGATGCTGTCGGCAACACTACCGCGGCTACCGGAAAAGGGTTTGCCATCGCCTCTGCTGCCCTGACCTCGCTTGCTCTTTTTGCTGCCTTTGTTGGCGTTGCCGGAATCTCTTCTATTGATATTTATAAAGCCCCGGTATTGGCGGGGTTATTTGTAGGTGGGATGATCCCCTTTATCTTTTCTTCTTTGGCGATAGCAGCAGTGGGTCGTGCAGCTATGGATATGGTGAATGAAGTAAGACGCCAGTTTAGGGAAATACCAGGGATCATGGAATACAAAGCTAAACCTGAGTATGAAAAGTGCGTTGCCATCTCGACCAAGGCATCAATACGGGAAATGCTTGCCCCTGGCGCGATAGCATTGCTCACCCCTGTGATTGTTGGTTTTACCTTTGGACCCGAAGTACTGGGTGGTCTTCTTGCTGGGGTAACCGTTTCCGGAGTACTGATGGGCATGTTCCAATCTAACGCTGGCGGCGCATGGGACAACGCGAAAAAATCCTTTGAAAAAGGGGCCGAAATCAATGGAGAGATTTACTATAAAAAATCAGAACCCCATAAAGCCTCGGTCACCGGCGATACAGTGGGTGATCCTTTCAAGGATACATCCGGTCCATCAATGAATATCCTCATCAAGCTCACCTCCATTGTTGCATTGATTATTGCACCCCATATCGCGAACAAAGAACATACCACTGTACCCACAACCAAACCAAAGATTGAATCGGTTACCCCCCAGGGGACTGCAGCACCGGTTAATATTAAATAGTTTGAGCTGCCGAAATCATAAAGAGTCGCGCAACCACGTGGCTCTTTTTTTATTAATTTAAAATGCTATGAATTCAGTCCTGATTTTGTTTCTGTTCACTTTCACCATGGGAATAGCGACCGCCCAAAACTCGATCCTGGGTAAGTGGAAAACAATTAGCAGCAAGACGGGCACGGCCAGATCGGTAGTTGAGATCGGGGAAAGAAATGGAAAAATATATGGTAAAGTGATAAAGATTTTTAGCCGACTTGGAGAAGATCCCGATCCGGTTTGCCTAAAATGTTCTACGGAAGATCCCCGGTTTAATAAAAAAATAATCGGGATGGAGGTGCTGAAGGAAATGGTAAAGATCTATGAAGGATACACGGGAGGAAGTATTCTAGATCCCGAAGTGGGGGTAGTTTACCGTTGCACAATATGGCGTGAAGGAAATGAGCTTAAAGTAAGAGGATATGTAGGGCCATTTTTCCGCACTCAAACCTGGGTAGAGCTAGTCCCCTAATACGCTACCGATCCCTTGCAATCTATTATTCTAAAAACTTAAAGTCGGTATCCAATAAATCTCAACCATCGGGGTAAGCAGATTAACGGAAAATATCGATCTTTAACCCCTAATATATCCCTTTCACCATTACCAAAAGGTTACCTAAAGTGGCGCTAAGAGTATTCAAGTCGGGTGTACAAATGGACGAAAAAGAGACTTTCGAACGGATCCAAGGGGGAGACGAAAAAGCTTTAGAGTTCATTTACAAGAAATACTATCGGATGATGACCAAGTTGGTGATCACCAATAGCGGTACGGAAGACGAGGCAAGGGATGTTTACCAGGATGCGCTGGTGGTTTTTTGGCAGAAAGCCAGGTCAGGCAATTTGGTTTTAACCTCCAAAATCAGTACTTATATCTACAGCATTTGTCAAAATCTGTGGAGAAAAGAACTGGACCGGAAAAAGAGACTGTCCAATGAGGAGAAAGATTCAGCGGAGTCGCTTGATCTGGATGGACCGGAAAGGGAAAAGATTATGGCCCACTGTCTTAGTCAATTGGGTGACACGTGCAGGAAGGTTTTAATGTATTATTATTTTGACGAAATGTCGATGCAAGAGATAGCAAACAAACTGGGGTTTGCCAACACCGACACCGCCAAAACAAAAAAATATAAGTGTAAACAGAAGCTGGATGAACTGGTGAAAGCTCAGTATAAGGAGCAGGATTTTTTGGATTAACATTATGAGTAATTTCGAATTAATTGATGACTATTTGACCAATCGGCTCGGTGAGCAGGAGAAGGTCGCTTTTGAGCAAAAGCTTGGATCTGATTCTGCTTTACAGGCAGATGTGGATTTACAAAAGCATATTCTTGAAGCCGTAAAGAAAGCGCGCATAGCCGATCTCAAGGCAATGTTGAACAATGTGCCAATGGGCGGAGGATTTTCTTCCGGCATCGCTTCAGGAAAAATCGCCGCGGTGATTGTGACAATGGGTATTATTGGAACCTCCCTCTACTTTTATTTTAAGTCAGCTGGAATACCCGAGGCTTCGGGGCTTGAAATTGAGGAACTCCATATCGACCCGATGACTACCGGACCTAAGGCAGCCGATAGCACGACACTTTATGGCGACAAAACTGTCGTGGTGCAACCCTCGACCATCGAAACCAAACCTGTTGTAGCGAAGTCTCCAAAAAAGAAAAAAGCGGTTAAATCTTCGACTTCGAAACAACCAAAGATTGAAGTCGTAGATCCCTCTGATGAGTTGGTCGACAATTCAGCTAACCCAACCTCCATATCTGAAGGTAAAAAATCATCTGTTACCTTGTCGCATATTGCCGTAGAAACCAATAACGCTAACAAGAAATACAATTTTCATTACCAATTTAAGGATGGGAAACTGGCACTCTATGGGTCCTTTGACAAGAGCCTCTATGAGATCCTTGAAATCCATAGCAACCAGCATGCAGTGTTCTTGTTCTACAAAGAGAATTATTATCTCCTCAATGAGAAGCAAAATAAAATTACGGCGCTACAGCCAATAAAAGACGCCGTCCTGTTAAGGAAACTGAAAGAATACAGCGTCAGATAGTTCACTGTTTATTCTTTCCATGCAGACCCCAAAGACCCTTCAGCGAAGGGTCTTTTCTTTTCCGTTAATTCCCCATAAAATCCCATCAGTGGACACCCCATAAATCCTATATAATCCTAAAAATCCTGGTTATCTTTGGCGCTTGATGGCAGACGAGTCCCCCAAGTTCAAAGTCAGAAAGAAGAAATTAGGTACCTACCCCTACCTCAGTGTTGTCTTGAGCATCACCCTGGCCTTGTTTGTGATTGGGATATTTGGCTCGCTGTTGATTTATTCCAAAGAGCTGGAACGCGTGGTGAGGGAGAATGTCAAGATCCAGGTATATCTCAAAAGCCACATTACCGATATCCAGCGTTTGCAAATCGAGAAAAATCTGGCTTCCCGGTATTTTATACCAAAAAATACGATCGGAAAATCCATTCAATTTGTATCCAAACAAGATGCCGCCAAACAGTTCATCCAGGAAACCGGAGAAGATTTTCAAAAGTTTCTCGGAGAAAATCCCCTGCGCGATGCCTTTCTTGTAAACATCGATCCTGCATTCCACGACAAGGCAAGCATGGCCAAGATCAAGACGGAAGTAGGGCAGATCAGCGGTGTTTTTCAAGTATATTATATTGAAAACGTAATTGATTCGATCAATAAAAACGTGGCAAAAATTGCACTCATTTTACTGGGCCTGGCAACCTTATTGCTGGTTACCGTTGTTTTGTTGATTCACAACACCCTTCGACTGGCGTTATTTTCTCAGCGCTTTCTCATCCGGAGTATGCAATTGGTCGGCGCCAAACGTTGGTTTATTCAGCAACCTTTCTTGCTGCGGGCATCGCTGCACGGACTCCTTTCGGGACTCATCGCTTCCGGATTTTTGATCGCGACGATTTCCTTTGCAAACAAAAGAATTGAAGATCTGGACCTGATTCAAAATACAGATAGGATCATCGTTCTGTTGGGGTGTTTACTGATCCTCGGAATTGTAGTGGCCGTACTCAGCACTTATCGTGCAGTAAGAAAATATTTAAAACTTTCATTAGACGAATTGTATTAATATGAGCAAACTCCCGTTTGGAAAGAAGAATTATCAATACATGGTTATCGGATTGATCGTCGTGGCAATCGGTTTCACGATCATGGCCGTCGATAAAGAACAATTTGGATGGCTGGGTCTTACATTGGGCCCGATCGTGGTGATGGCCGGCTTTATCACAGAAATCGTCGCCATTCTTCACACGCCTAAGGAAAAACAATAATTTTCATGTCGCTGCTGGAATCCATTGTGCTGGCCATTGTTGAGGGCCTCACTGAGTTTTTGCCGGTCTCTTCTACGGGACACATGATCATTGCTTCTTCCGTAATGGGGATTGCCGAAGATCCGTTTACCAAAACATTTATTGTAGCCATTCAACTCGGTGCTATCCTATCGGTCATCGTTTTGTATTGGAGCAGATTTTTCCCCACCAGCGATATTGGAAAAATCGTCACATTTTATCTCAAACTATTTGTTGCCTTTCTCCCGGCAGCTGTCCTGGGATTCCTTCTGAATGATTACATTGATCAGATGCTGGAAAGTGTAGAAATTGTTGGATTCATGCTGATCCTGGGTGGAATCGTTTTTCTATTTATCGACAAACTTTTCAAATCCTCCGCTGAGTCGGGCCAAATGGAAGTATCCTACTCTTCCGCACTAAAGATAGGATTCTTCCAGGCGATCGCGATGGTTCCGGGTGTTTCCCGATCCGCGGCTACCATCATTGGAGGGTTAACTCAAAAGCTTACCCGGAAATCGGCGGCAGAGTTTTCTTTTTTTCTGGCGGTACCCACAATGTGCGCAGCAACAGCATACAAGTTATTCAGGTTTTATCAGGCGGGAAATACAATAGGGTCTCATGAAATAATGCTGCTGGCAGTTGGCAGCGGTGTGGCTTTTGTTGTTGCAATGCTGGCTATTAAATCTTTCATTCAATTTCTCGCACGCCATGGCTTTAAGGCTTTTGGTTATTATCGCATCGCGGCTGGCTTGATCGTCCTGTTGCTTTACTATCTTGGTATCGAATTATCCATCGTTTGAATGGATTCAACACAAGACAGGATGCTCCTGATCAATAAGCCCAGGGAATGGACTTCCTTTGATGTGGTCAATAAACTTCGTCATCTACTGAAGATTAAGAAAATTGGTCACGCCGGAACATTGGATCCACTGGCCACCGGTCTGTTAATCATTTGCACGGGCAAGATGACCAAGCAAATAGATGAGTTTCAAGCTCAGGAAAAAGAATATTCAGGGAAATTTGTCATCGGGCAAACGACCCCATCTTATGATCTTGAGACACAACCGACAGAACCCATGAACATCGATTCAATAACGGAAGATCAGATCAGGGCCTCCACCCAAGCTTTCATTGGAAAGATTCATCAGGTCCCTCCTATTCATTCTGCTATCAAAGTGGATGGAAAGCGCGCCTATGAACTCGCCAGGAAGGGAAAAGAAGTTGAGATGAAAGCACGTGAGGTGGAAATAAAAGAATTTGAAATTATAAGCGTGGAAAAACCTGTCGTCAACTTCCGGGTAGTGTGTTCCAAAGGAACCTATATCCGTAGTCTAGCGCACGATTTCGGAAGCGCTTTAGGCGTTGGTGCTTACCTTGCCGAACTCTGTCGAACGCGCATCGGTAATTTTAAATTGGAAAACGCCTTAACGGTTGACGAAGTGGAGTCAAAGAGATGAAAATCTACTACAGCATTGACGATTTTTCCAGATTGGATTCTGCGGTGGTCACCAGCGGAACTTTCGATGGCGTGCACATCGGTCACCAAAAGATTTTGACAAGACTAAAAGAGATTTCAGAAAAATCAAATGGAGAAACAGTGGTGATCACGCTTTGGCCGCACCCGAGACTCATTCTGAAACCCGAAGATGACACGCTTAAATTGCTGAATACTTTTGAAGAGAAGGCAGAGTTCCTAAGACAACAAGGCATCCAACATTTGTTGCGGGTTCCTTTCACCAAGGAATTTTCACAAATCACTTCCAGTGAATTTATCTCCAACATTCTGGTGAACACAATCGGGACCAAAAAGCTGGTGATCGGATATGATCATCGTTTTGGAAAAAACAGGGAGGGCAGTTTTGAAGAATTGAAAATCAACGGGCCCACCTACGGATTTACCGTGGAGGAAATTCCGCGGCAGGACATCGATCACGTGGCGGTGAGTTCATCCAAAATCAGGCTTGCACTGGAGGCTGGCGACGTTGAGACTGCCGACCACTTTTTGGGTCGCCCCTATTCTATATCCGGCGAAGTAATCAAAGGGGATAAATTGGGCAGGGTATTGGGTTTTCCGACGGCAAATATCGATGTTGACTCCCATCACAAGCTGATTCCAGCCGAAGGAATCTATGCGGTTACCATCGTCCATGAAGGCAAGAACTACGGTGGAATGCTTTACATCGGCACGCGACCTACCGTGGGCGGAACCAGGCAATCCATTGAAGTGAATATTTTTCACTTTGACCAGCAAATCTATGGTCAAAATCTCAAAGTGAATTTTATCCGGATGCTGCGTCCCGATGCCCGGTTCGATAACCTGGAGGACCTGAAGCGGCAATTGTATGAAGATCAAAGAGCGACCCTGCAGGTGCTGGAAGAAAAGAGATTATTATGAATCGGCGTCTTCTCTGGTCGCCATCTGAAGAATTTATCCAGGGATCGAACCTCGTCCGCTTTATAAAGTGGCTGAAGGAAAAGAACAATGTGGACCTGGAAGGGTATCAGCAACTTTGGGAATGGTCGATACGAAACAATAGTCAAGTCTTTTGGGAATCCTTGTGGACGTATTTTGATGTTACAGCCGAAGGGAGTTATTCCAACGTGCTCACCGGTGAAATGCCGGATTGCAAGTGGTTTGAGGGAACCCGTCTCAACTATGCAGAGCATGTATTTAAAAAATATACCGATTTGATTCCTGCCATTATTTATCAATCAGAAACTTCGTCTTTGCGGGAAATCAGTTGGGGGGAACTGAAGGGAAGTGTAGCTGCCCTTCAGTATTATTTGTTGCAGGTGGGTGTAACGGAAGGCGATTTTGTCGCTGCTTACATTCCCTGCAACCCGGAAGCAACCATTGCATTCCTGGCCACTAATTCGATCGGCGCGATCTGGACAAGTTGCTCACCCGATTTTGGAACCCAATCGGTCATAGACCGTTTTGTGCAAACCCGTCCCAAAGTACTCATCGTTTCACAAACCTATTCTTATGGTGGGAGACACTTTGACAAATCGGCCGTCATCAAAGAAATAGTTGAAGGCCTTCCTTCGTTAAAAAGAATAATTATTCTCCACGGTGATCTGGACGCAACGCCGTCCCGCTCGAGTCGTTTCATCACCTGGGAAAATGCAACATCTTCAACACATTGGTCGCTGACTTTTAACCGGGTGCCGTTCTCACATCCTATTTGGGTTCTTTATTCCTCGGGAACGACCGGCTTACCCAAAGCGATCACCCATTCTCATGGCGGCATTTTGCTGGAGCATTTCAAGTATCTTACTTTTCACAACGACATTAAGAAAGGGGAGCGTTGCTTTTGGTACACCACAACAGGCTGGATGATGTGGAATTATATTCAAAGCAGTTTGTTATGCGGCGCTACGCTGGTGCTCTACGACGGAAACCCAGCCTACCCTGATCTCAACGTCCTTTGGAAATTTATTGAGCAAGTTGGAATCCATCATTTTGGAACCAGTGCGGGATTTATCTTATCGAATATGAAAGCCGGACTGCATCCCGGCAAGGATTTCAACTTCATGTCTCTGCGTTCGATCGGATCAACCGGTAGCACGTTGCCTCCGGAAGGCTTTGACTGGATTTATCAGGAGGTAAAACGCGATATATGGCTTGCTTCAATGAGCGGAGGCACTGATGTTTGCAGCGCTTTTGTGGGCGGCAATCCGACGTGGCCAGTATACGCGGGGGAGATCCAATGTCGCACACTGGGTTGCAGCCTCGAAGCTTTTGATGAAGAGGGCAAATCCTTACTCGATGCCGTCGGCGAAATGGTCATCACCCAGCCCATGCCATCGATGCCGATTTATTTTTGGGATGATGTGGATTTTAAGCGCTATCGCGAAAGCTATTTTGAAATGTATCCCAACGTGTGGCGTCATGGCGATTGGATACAAATTACACCTCGACATGGTATAATCATTTACGGCCGATCCGATGCAACCTTAAACCGCGGAGGCGTGAGAATTGGTACCAGCGAAATATACAGGGCTGTAGATAAAGTAAAAGAGGTGAAAGACAGTCTGGTTGTTTGTCTGGAACGCGAACATGGAGAATTCTACATGCCGCTTTTTGTGCAAATGCAGGATGGTGTCTCGCTATCGACGGAGATCCAAAAGAAAATCAATCAAGTCATCCGGGAAGATTATAGTCCCAGGCATGTTCCGGATCAGATCATCGCCGTTCCGGAGATCCCATACACTATCAGCGGAAAGAAGACCGAAACACCGGTCAAGAAAATATTGATGGGAAAAGATACTCAGGAAACCCTCCATACCGGATCACTCCGCAATCCGCAGTCGATGAATTTTTTTATTGAATTTTATAAAACCATTGCCTAACTATCATGAAAAAGTCGAACATTCAATTTTCAATAGAATTAGACGAAAATAACTTCCCTGAAAAGATTCTTTGGGATGCTACGGATAAACCTGAGCCCGGCTTTTCGGAAACCAAATCCATCAGCGTAGCCTTATGGGATCAAGAGCAAATGAATACGCTGCGTATCGATTTATGGACGAAGGATATGCCCGTGGAGGAAATGAAACGATTTTACGTGGAATGTCTCGGCGGGCTGGCACAAAGCGCCCTGAGTTCGACCGGTGACGAGTACATTTCCAATGAAATGAATGCCCTTTGTGAAAAGCTGGTAAAACATCTTACAACAAAAAAACAAGGGTAAGGGCGGTACACTTTCGCCCTAAAACGGTCCGGGCTTTTTAATAGAATAAGGTCAAAAAAGCGTCATTGCAATCGTTTGTATTTGCTTAAATTCTTGTAGATTTAAGAAAAAACTTAATCTTTTTGCTTATGAAGAAGCCCTACTTATTGTCTGTGCTGCCAATCTTGTTTTTGTTGGTCGGCCAGGTCACTGCTTTTGGTCAAGCCACCGTTTCCGGGACTGTCAAAGAAAAGGATTCAGGCGTGACGTTGGCGGGTGTTAATGTAGTGGTGAAAGGAAGTGTGACCGGAACCATCACCAATACAGATGGCGTATTTAGTCTCAAGGTCAATCAAGCACCACCGTTTACACTTTCATTTTCCTATATCGGTTTCCAAACGCAGGAAGTAAACGTGACGGAAACCACCACCACCCTTGATATCAGCATGGCGGAACAGACGCTACTTGGACAAGAGGTGGTCGTGTCTGCTTCTCGGGTAGAAGAAAGCATTTTAAAATCACCAGTTACCATTGAAAAAATGGACATCGTTGCCATAAAGCAAGCGGCAACACCTGATTTTTATGACGCCCTGGCCAATATGAAAGGCGTATCTGTAAACAACGGCAGTATGAATTTTACAGCAGTAAACACCCGCGGATTCGCCACTATATCCAACACACGTTTTGTCCAATTGGTCGACGGAATGGATACGCAGGCACCCTTGCTGAACTTCCCGACCGGGACGATAATGGGTTTAGGCGAACTCGATGCTGAAAGTATTGAACTGGTTCCTGGTGCAGCCTCTGCATTGTACGGACCGAATGCATTTAATGGTATAATGATTATGAAAAGCAAAAGTCCTTTTGAATATCAGGGGCTTAGCGCGCAGATAAAACAAGGGATTACTAATTCAACAGCAGGTGGCTCCCATCCCATGGGACAATATGCCATTCGATACGCAAAAGCTATTAACAACAAGTTTGCTTTCAAGGTTAATTTCTCCTACATGCAAGCAACGGATTGGACAAGTAATGATTATAAAACAGACAGAATAAATCCGGAATCGGCTACTGACCGGAGTAAGAATCCCAATTTTGACGGTCTTAATTTGTACGGCGATGAAGCAAATTTTAATATACCCATCGGGGGAACTTTTGGAACCCTGAATGTTGACCGTACCGGAATGAAAGAGGCAGTTCTTTTAGACAATCACAAAGCCTCTACGATAAAAGGGGATATTGCGCTGCATTACAGAATTACTGACAAAGTTGAAGTGTCTTATACCTATCGTTACGGTGGAGGTAATAGTATTTACCAAGGTCAGGCAAAATATGCTTTGAGGGACTTCAATCAACAATTTCATAAAATAGAATTCAAGGGAGATAACTTCTTTCTCCGCGGATATCTTTCTGCAACTGATGCCGGAAAGTCATTTAACATGGATGCCTTGGGTGCTTATGTTAATGAAGCCTTTAGTCCGACCCAAACCAAGTGGGCTCCTGATTACGCACAAGGCTATGTCCTGGCGATGCAAGGGTACAATCCCTTTACCGGCGCCGCTGATCTGTCCGCAGCAGGTAATCCCGCTGCTTCACATGCAGAAGCCAGAAAGTACGCAGATCGTTTTATGATTGATCCTACGAGTGGTGCCTACATCAATGGATTTCAGGATTCCGTGAATACCATCAGAAAACGCTTTTTTCAAAAGAAACCACAAGGAGCTTCCTTTTACGATAATTCAAAATTATGGCACGCAGAGGGATATTATAATTTCAACAAAATCAAGTGGGCTGAGGTTATAGCAGGCGCCAACTTCCGCCAGTATAGCCTTTTCTCAAACGCTACAATTTTTGATGAAGCCCCCACTGATCCAAACAATCCGAAAAGAATATTTATCAATCAATTCGGCGTTTACACTCAAGCTTCAAAGACCATTGCTGAAAAGGTGAAGGTGACCGCTTCTATTCGATATGATAAGATGGACAACTTCAAGGGACACTTTACACCCAGGTTATCCGCTGTTTATACCTTCAACCAGAACCACAATATCAGAGCTAGTTTTCAAACCGGATTTCGTTTGCCCGATACCCAGGCGCAGTACATCTACTTTTACAATCCCACTGGAATATTGCTAGGTGGGAATCCTTCCAATGCTTCTAGGTATGGAATTTACAATGGAGGCGCTTATACACAACAGTCTTATAGTGATTACACGGCAAGCGGCGGATCCCTTAATCCTACCACGGGCGCGACCATTGGCGGTGATCCAACCAAATTGCAAACCGCCAATTTATCTTATGTCAAACCTGAACAATTATGGTCCTATGAGATCGGTTATAAAGGGGTGATTGCAACAAGGTTATTGGTTGATTTAAATTACTACTTCACTTCTTACAATAATTTTCTCGGTCAGCAATATGTATACAGTAAGAATGCAACAACCCATCAGGGCACTGCCATACCGGCAGGACAGGTTTGGTATCCTTATGTAAATTCGCCTTACACCCTGACGACGCAAGGTGTCGGACTGGGCCTGAGCTATACCATGCCTTACAATTTTGTTGTAAGCGGAAATTACAATTATGCAACTTTTGCCGGAACCCAGACGAATGACTTTCAGGCCAGCTTCAACACACCCAAAAGCAAATTTAGTGTCGGACTCGCTAATCGTAAGATCATCAAGAACGTCGGTTTCAACGTTAACTACAGGTATCAGCAAATGTTCTTGTGGCAATCTTCGTATGGCGTTTGGAACGTTCCTGCTTATGGTGTATTGGATGCGCAGATCAATTACAAAACGCCCCTTAAGACAGTGATCAAAATTGGAGGCACCAATCTGGGTGGCGGCGACTATCGTACCAATCTCGGATCACCATTTATTGGACAACAATATTATATCTCCCTAACCTTTGATGAATTTTTAAAATAATTCAAAATACTTACTGACATGAAAAAGAATACTTTTAAGAATATCGTCCTGATCTGCGTATTGTTTGCAGGTTCCTGTAAACAGGAGACCATTAACTTGCAGCCACAGCCTACCGGACCGGTGGATAATTCCTGTGCAACCGCTACGGCAGGATCAGCTGTTTTTACCAAGTTCGTGGCCATCGGAAGTTCTTACACTGCCGGCTTTCAGGCTGGAGCATTGTTTACCGACGGTCAAAACAATTCTCTACCCGCCATTTTGAATAAACAGTTTCAATGTGTCGGTGCTCCGGCTACGTTTAATCAACCCACGATCAATTCAACATTGGGTTACAACATCTTTGTAAGCCCCAACCCCGGTGCAAATGGACATGTCCTTGGCAGAATGTTGTTGCAAGGTGCTAGTCCGGTTCCTACTCCCCAACCCTACGCTGTTGGTGACTTATCTGCCGTTCCCAATCCCCAATTGAATCCTGGTTTTATTTACGCAGGCACTTCTGCCACGCTCAACAATTTTGGTGTGGAGGCGATTACGTTAGGACAGTACCTGATACCCAATACCGGGAAGTGGGCTGACCCAAATCCTGCCCATGGATTTAGTCCATTTTATGCGCGGTTTGCGTCTGATCATGGAGCAGGCGGATCAACAATTATCGGTGATGCCGCTTTAGCTGGCGGATCATTTTTTATGTTTTGGGGAGGTATGGATGATTTCATGCTTTACGCAGCCAATGGTGGCGATGCATCCAAAGCACCATTGACAACCGTCGCCAATTTTGGACTCCGTTATGGTGGTGCGATTGCGACGCTCCTGGGCTCTAATCCGAGCCTTAAAGGTGTTGTCGTTAATTTTCCCGATATTTTTGTGATGCCTCATTTCACTTCCGTTCCGTGGAACGCGATTGCATTTACTTCATCTGCCACAGACCAGGCAAACATGACTGGAGCCAATACTGCTTATGCTGCTTATAATGGTGGATTGGATTTTGTTTTTAGCAAAGGAGGCATCTCAGCAACCGAACGTGATCAACGAAAAATTAATTTTGCCTTGGGTGGAAACGGAATAGTTATTGAAGACAAGACGTTGACTAACTTATCAGGGTTTGGACTTCCCAGTATCAGACAGGCCACGTCGGCTGACATATTTCCTTTAGGTGCCGGAAGCGTTCTGGGTACCGAAGCAACACCTAACGACCCAACGACAACGTGGGGTGTTGGCAAAGCTCTGACCGATCAATATGTGCTTATCCCCAGCGAAATTGACTCGATTAATTTCGCAAGAACTGCCTTTAATGCAACGGTTGCAACCACGGTTACAACTTATTCTAGCAAACTTGCACTGGCAGACGTTAACACTTCGATGAACCTTTTTGTTACTGCTCATGCAGCGGTGCTCAACGGGGTGACTATTACGCCTAACATTAACCCACCTACGGGGATTTATTCAGAAGACGGACTTCATCCAAACAGCCGGGGATATGCCTACATTTCAACCATCATTATCAGTGCCATCAACGCCAAATTTGGTTCGACGATACCGCCAACGAACATAGCGCAATATTCCGCTACAGGATTACCCATTCCATAGGTCAGTTGTTGATCAGAAATAAAAAAAAGACCGCACTTTCGGTCTTTTTTTTATTGTGCGCTTTTTCAAAACAACTCTTTGGCAATCTTATAAATCGGATCCGATTTACCCATCGAATAGAAATGCAAAGTGGGTACGCCAAACTTCATCAGTTCCCTGGATTGCTGAATGGTCCATTTTATACCTACTTCCTTGGCCGCAGCATTATCCTTGCATCGCTCCACTTCATCGGCTAGCGCTTCGGGTAAATCAATATGAAAAATAGTGGGTAAGATCGTTGCCTGTGACTTGGTGGTTATCGGTTTAATTCCGGGAATAATCGGAACATTAATTCCAGCCTCACGACAAGCAGCTACAAAATTAAAATACTTCTGGTTGTCAAAAAACATTTGCGTGACGATGTACTCTGCACCCATATCCACCTTGTGTTTGAGGTACTTCAAGTCGGTTTTCAGGTTCGGCGAAGAGAAATGCTTTTCGGGATAACCGGCCACCCCTACACAAAAATGAGTCGGGGATGCATTCTCCAGGTCTTCGTCCAAAAACTTTCCATGGTTCATCGAAACAATCTGTTGCAGTAATTCCGACGCATATTTATGCCCATCCTGCTCGGCTACAAATCGAGGTTCTGTTTTGATCGCGTCACCTTGCAGGGCCAACACGTTATCGATTCCCAAAAAATGTAAATCCACCAGTGCATTTTCTGTTTCTTCACGCGTAAAACCTCCGCAAATGATGTGGGGTACGGTGTCGATCTTATAGTGGTTCTGGATTGCGGTACAAATCCCTACCGTTCCCGGTCGCTTGCGCGTAGAACGCTTCTCCAAAAGGCCATTCTCTTTCTTCTTATAGATATATTCCTCCCGATGGTACGTCACATCGATAAACGGAGGCTTAAACTCCATTAAAGGATCCATGTTATCAAGCAGCACGCGGATATTCTCTCCTTTCAGCGGAGGGAGTATCTCTATACTGAACAAGGTTTTGCCTTTGGCGTTTTTAATGTGGTCTACTACTTTCATTTTCTATGTTGGTTTCACGCAAAGATCGCTAAGGTTTAGCGCTAAGAGCGCAGAGTTAAAGTGATTTACAATCCGGTGGATTCCTTCCTTTAAGAATTTAACGTTGAAATTAATTAAGATCGCCAATTTCAAATTAGAAAGCTTCAAGTAAGTCAAAGTCTGGGCAAAATGCACCGGGGCTAAGGCGTCAATAGACTTTATTTCAATTAACACCAGATCCTCAAGCAAAATATCAATTCTGTAGCCAGCCTCCATTTTTGATTTCTTTATAAAAAAATGGCAGTGCGATTTGTCGTTTTACATTTTAATCCAACCTCACCGAGATCATAGGCTAATGCAGTCTCGTAAACAGATTCAAGGAGGCCAGGACCCAGGGACTTATGAAGCTCTAAAGCCACTCCCATTATCTTATATGACAAATCATTCTCATTCATTGTTATTTCTTTGCGTATCTCCTTTGCGCCCTTTGCGTGAAATTTTAGTATGCGAGATTTGGCGACAGCCATTTTTCAATTACTTTCACATCCATCCCCTTTCGTTGCGCATATTCTGTCACCTGATCTTTTTCAATATTTCCCAATCCAAAATATATAGATTCCGGATTCGAAAAATAATATCCGCTCACGGCAGAAGCCGGATACATCGCATAGGACTCCGTCAACTTGATTCCAGTTTCCTTTTCTGCATTCAGCAATTCAAAAATTATCTTTTTTTCTGTGTGGTCCGGACACGCGGGATACCCTGGAGCCGGACGAATGCCCTCATACTTTTCATGGATCACCTCGTCCATGGTGAGCCGTTCATTCCTGGCATATCCCCAGAACTCCTTTCTAACACGTTCATGCAATAGTTCCGCAAAAGCTTCAGCCAATCGATCGGCGAGTGCTTTGGCCATTATTTCAGAATAGTCATCCTGGTCCGCCTTGAATTCCTCCAGGAATTTTTCAATCCCCAAACCCGAAGTGACGGCGAACATGCCTATGAAATCGACTCCCGCCTCAACCGGCGCAACAAAGTCAGACAAACAGAAATTAGGAAGGTCTTTGGCTTTCTTTATTTGCTGACGAAGAAAATGCAACCGCGTCAATTCTTCCTTTTTGTCTTCATTTTTGAAAAGGATAACATCATCCGATTCCGTTCTGTTGGCCGGAAATAATGCAATTACACCATTGGCTTGCAAACTCTTTTCTCTGACTATCCTATCCAGCATCTTTTGAGCATCTTCAAACAGTTTTTTTGCCTCCTCGCCTACTTTTGCATCCTCAAAAATACCTGGATACCTGCCGAACAACATCCATGTCTGAAAGAAAGGTGTCCAATCAATGTATTTCCTGATTTCCCCCAAAGGATAGCTTGTGAAAATTTTTCTTCCTAGGAATGTAGGGCGAGTCCGTGGAGCCAATGTCCAGTCAATTTTAGCCTTGTTTTTTCTTGCCTCAAAGAGTGAAACATAATTCTTGGCTTGTTGTCGGCTTTCATGGTCCTTGCGCAATTGAACATACTCCTGCTTGATCTTAGCCTGGAAATTTCCCCGTGTTTCAGGATTAATGAGTTCACTGGCCACCGGAACAGAACGAGATGCATCTAACACATATACCACCGGCCCATCATACATCGGGTCGATCTTCACAGCCGTGTGGATGCGCGAAGTAGTGGCCCCTCCTATCAACAGTGGCAAGGTCATTTTCTCATGCTGCATTTCTTTGGCAACATGCACCATTTCATCCAGTGAAGGTGTGATCAACCCACTCAAACCGATAATATCAACGTTGTGCTTCCGCGCTTCCTCGATTATTTTCTCGGTTGGCACCATTACGCCCAGATCTACAACGTCGTAATTGTTGCACGCCAGTACGATACCCACTATATTTTTTCCAATATCATGCACATCACCCTTTACCGTAGCCATCAAAATCTTTGCTGCCGGTTTACCAGAATTTCCACTGAGCCTCTTTTCTTCCTCAAGATAAGGTGTCAGATAAGCCACCGATTTCTTCATCACCCGCGCACTTTTTACGACCTGGGGGAGGAACATTTTTCCAGCGCCGAACAAATCACCCACCACATTCATCCCGGCCATCAAAGGGCCTTCAATTACATGCAGTGGCTTATCGTATTTCAATCTTGCCTCTTCGGTATCCGCATCCACAAAGTCAATAATTCCCTTTACCAAAGCGTGCGTCAGCCGCTCCTCCAGGGTGCCACTTCGCCAGGCATCATCTGCTTCTTTTTTCTTCGCTGATCCTTTTACCGTTTCGGCAAATTCAAGCAACCTTTCTGTAGCATCATCTCTTCTGTTGAGCAGAACATCTTCTACTCTTTCCAGGAGGCCCTTAGGAATCTCATCGTACACTTCAATCATGGTCGGATTGACAATGCCCATATCCATGCCATTCCGGATAGCGTGGTACAGGAAAGCGGAGTGCATGGCTTCGCGTACGAGTTGGTTGCCCCGAAAACTGAACGAAACATTGCTTACCCCGCCACTGACATGTGCGCCAGGAAGGTTTTCGCGAATCCATTTTGTTGCCTTAAAAAAATCAACAGCGTAGTTACGATGCTCATCGATACCCGTGGCAACCGGGAAAATATTGGGGTCAAAAATAATGTCCTGTGCCGGGAATTTTACCTCACGTATAAGTAAGTCATAAGCTCGTTTACAGATGTCAATTCGCTTTTGATACGTATCGGCTTGTCCCTGTTCATCAAAGGCCATCACCACCGTGGCTGCACCGTAACGCCTGACCAATTTAGCCTGACGGATGAACTCGGCCTCTCCTCCCTTCATGCTGATCGAATTAACAATGCCCTTGCCCTGAAGGCACTTAAGACCGGCTTCAATGACACTCCACTTAGACGAATCGATCATGACCGGCACGCGGGAAATCTCTGGTTCCGACGCCATCAGGTTAAGAAATCGCACCATGGCAGCTTCCGAGTCAATCATCCCCTCGTCCATGTTCACATCAATCACCTGAGCACCACCGCGTACCTGATCGAGGGCTACATCCAGGGCTTCGTCAAACTTATCTTCTTTGATCAATTTCAGAAACCGCGCAGACCCCGTCACGTTTGTTCGCTCACCAATGTTCACAAAATTGGAAGCAGGCGTGATGGTGACTCCTTCGAGGCCACTTAATTTCAGAGGTTCAATGTCGATCGTCAAGGGTCTGCTTTTAGATAGATAATTAGAAAGTCATGGGTAATGGGTCATTAGTCACTGATCATTGGGCGATATGGGTAAGAGCCATCACACTATTGATTGTCAACTATGGCCAATTGACCATGGACCGCCCTTGGCTTATACTTGGCAGCAAGCGTGGCAATGACCTTGATATGTTCCGGCGTTGTTCCACAGCAACCACCGACTAAATTGACCAATCCCTCCTGCAAAAATTCTTCAATCTGCTCACCCATTTCCTCAGGCCCCTGATCATATTGACCAAACTCATTGGGTAGTCCGGCGTTGGGATAAGCGCTCACAAAGAAGGGTGCCTGCTCATTCAGCACTTGCAAATAAGGTCGTAGTTGTTTCGCTCCCAAAGCACAATTCAAACCAACACTTAATAACGGCACATGGGAAATGGAGATTAAAAATGCTTCCGTGGTCTGACCCGAAAGCGTTCTGCCGCTTGCATCTGTAATGGTGCCGGAGACCATGATCGGTACGTGCTGACCTGTTTTTTCAAATAGATCCTGGATTGCAAAAAGAGCAGCCTTTGCATTCAATGTATCAAAAATAGTTTCAACCAAAAGAAGATCCGCCCCGCCGTCAAGTAACCCCTTGGCTTGCTGGGTATAAGCCTCTTTGAGTTGATCAAAAGTTATAGCCCTGTAGCCAGGATCATTGACATGAGGAGAAAGTGAAAGTGTCTTGTTGGTAGGCCCCATGGCGCCCGCCACAAATCGCGGCTTATTAGGCTCTTTCCTTGTAAATTCATCCGCAACAACCTTTGCAATTCTGGCCGATTGGTAATTCATTTCATAAACGATTTCCTCGAGATGATAATCAGCCTGAGCTATCGTTGTTGAACTGAAAGTATTGGTTTCTGCGATGTCGGCGCCGGCCTCAAAATATTGGCGATGGATGTCAGAAATAATATCTGGGCGGGTAATGGAAAGGAGATCATTATTTCCTTTTAGTGGGTAAGAATGGTTTTTGAATCGCTCGCCGCGAAAATCCTCTTCCTCCAGCTTATGTTGCTGAATCATCGTACCCATTGCTCCATCCAGAACAAGGATGCGTTCCTTCAAAATGTCTTCAATATTCACTCTTTCTGATGTTTAAATGCTGTTTATCCAGAAAGAGCCTATAAAGAGTGGCCGCTTATCTTCGCCTCCATGTCGGAGACTGGGAGTTAGCACCTATTTTCCCGACTATGTCGGGACTGAAGGTTGCTAAGACGTCATCGGGCCCATTCCCTCGGTCTTTCTGGATAAGCACTGCAAAGAAAAACAATAACTTCATAAAAAAGAAAAATCAAAACGCTTATTTTGTATTGAGGTTAACCACAGCGATGTTGTTACCTGTGTTACTTGCAACACTTAACCATAAACGACTGACGAAACCGTGAAACTCGCTGCCATTGATATCGGTTCAAACGCCATTCGGTTTCAGGTGTCTTCTGTGCTGGATCAAGGACCGAGGATCCTATTCAAAAAACTCGAATATGTTCGTTTTCCACTTCGGTTGGGTCATGACGTATTCGGGACCAACCGCATCAGTGAAAAAAGCATTGAGAAATTCAAAAAACTGATGAAGGCTTATAAGCTCCTGATTGAGCTGTATGAGGTAGATGATTCCATGTTTTGTGCCACATCGGCCATGCGTGAATCGGAAAACGGTGCGCAACTGGTACAGGAAGTCTATGAGGAAATCGGGGTCACGATCCACATCATCGATGGCAAACAGGAAGCACAATTTATCAACAAGGCGATCCACTCCTACCTCACTGACAAAACCTATCTGCACATCGATGTGGGCGGGGGAAGCACGGAGCTCAACCTCTACACCCACGGCAAGAAGATTAAAACCCGCTCATTCAAGATCGGTTCCGTTCGGGTGCTGGAGCATCACGATTCTCCGGTGATGTGGAAAGACATGGAGAAATGGATCCGCGATTCGGTCAAGGAAGAATTTGGAAAAGTCACGGCAGTCGGCACAGGTGGAAACATCAGTAAACTCTTTGACTTGTCAGGGGTTGAGGCCGGAAAACCATTGTTGTTAAAACAGCTCAAAGAAATAAAACAAATGGTCGAAAGTCACTCCATTGAAGATCGTATTTACAAACTTCAAATGAACCCCGACCGAGCCGATGTGATTGTTCCGGCCAGTGACATTTACATCAAAGTCATGGAATGGGCTCACTCCAAGTCCATCATCGTGCCCGAAGTGGGTCTAAAAGACGGGATGATGCTTCACCTGTTTGAACAAAATTCAAAACAAAAGAAAATTGAGTTTGTCAACACCGAAGATCAATCAAGAGGAAGAAAACTGCTGTCCCTCGAGTGATTAACCAACAACCCTTATCCAGCACTCCATTCACTCCACATTAATCGATCAGTAAAATCAAGCGTCCATCCGCATTCATCAGTGGTCATCAGCGTTCTTAGAATAGCTTTACATCCATCACCTTTTCGCGGGTGATGGTGTAAAATTCTTTTTGAATGTTGAAAGGCGGATCGCCGTTGACTTCTTTGATGGTATAGGATCCGTCTTCTTTCATGACATAAGCATTGACATTGTCGCGAAGGTTGTACCGCAAAATGTTCATTGCCTGCTTTTTGAGGATATCATCCTCCAGAGAAAAAAGCGATTCAATCCTCCTGTCAAAGCTGCGCACCATGGCATCGGCGCTCCCGATGAACACTTTGGGGTTGCCTTCGTTATGGAAATAATAAATTCGGGAGTGTTCCAGGTATTCTCCAACAATGGAAATCACTTCAATATTTTCACTCAAACCTTTTCGCGCGGGACGCACGCAGCAGATTCCCCGGACAATCAATTTCACTTTTACTCCGGCTTGTGACGCCGCATAAAGCTCCTCAATCAATTCCTTATCCTGGATTGAATTAAGCTTGATAATAATGCCTGCTGGAATCCCATTCTTGGCATGTTCAACTTCTCTGCGCACGAGGTTACACAATTGTATCCGCATATCCCGAGGTGACGTAATCAGATTCAGGTAAGCGGACGGTTGTGAATGTCCGGTAATAACATTAAAAAATTCAGACACATCGTTGGCGTAAATTTCATTGGTACTCAACACGCCGATATCCTGATAGAGACGGGAAGTCGTTTCATTGTAATTTCCGCTGGAAAGATGCACATAGCGATAAACCCGGTCATTCCGTTCCTTTCTTACGATCAACAAGAGTTTGGTGTGAGTCTTAAGACTGTTGACGCCATAGATTACAAAACACCCTGCCTTCTGAAGTCGCTGGGCCTCTCGCAGATTGTTCTCTTCGTCAAACCGGGCTTTGACTTCAAATAGCACCGACACATGTTTTCCGGCCTCGGCCGCCTTTAGCAATGCAGCGGTTATTCTGGATTCTTTCGCAACCCGGTAGATGGTAATTTTGATCGACAAAACAGATTGATCATCAGCCGCCCTCTCCAGCAATTCAAGTACCGGCTCCATGGAGTTGTAGGGATGATGCAAAAGTATATCGCGCTCCTTCAGTACTTCAAATAAATCCCGGGTTCCTTGTTCAGGGAAAGTCAGGGGCTTGATAGGTGGACGCACCGGTGCGCGCTTGCTCTTGAATTCGCTGTGGTTGACTACCTGAAGGATGCCCGTCAGATCGATCAGGCTATCTCCAGGAACTGATATTATATTCAAATCATCAAGGTCCCATTGAATTTTTAGCAGCCTAAGCATCCATGGATCCGGATCGCTTATCACTTCGAGTCTTACCACCCTCCCCGTTCTCCGCGTTTGTAATTTTCGTCGTAGCTCCTCCAAAAAGTTGCTTTCAATATCTTCACTTTCTTCCAATGTGAAATCACCATTGCGATTGATGCGGAAAAGGTTGATGCTACTGATTTCTACATTGCGAAAAAGATGATGAATATTATAGCGAATGATTTCTTCGATGGGAACAAATGAAATCAAGCCATCGGATCCCTTTATTTCATAAAAACGGGACAAATTGCCCGGGATCTGAATAAACGAAACCTTCTGGTGATTGTGCGGGTCCAGCGGCGCTTTCGTCACCACACCAAATAACAATCGGTTATTTTTTAGTGTCGGAAAAGTGTGGTAATTGTCGAAGAGCATCGGAGTAAGCATCGGAAAAATGATCTTTTGAAAATACTGATCGACCTTTTCCGTATCGGCTGGAGAAAGTGATTTGTACTCCGTGATGCAAAACCCGTTTTTCTGAAAATGGGGTTTTAGTTTTTTTACAAAATAATCATGTTGCTCGTTGGCGAAGCGCTGCACCTCCGAAAGCAAATGACTACGAAAGGGCTGCTCCCGTAAACCGCTGTAATCAAATCGCTCCTTTCCGTAATCAAGGTAATTATATAAGCTGCCGATTCGAATCGTGCAAAACTCGTCCATGTTGGAGGCGGTGATGGACAGGAATTTGAGGCGGTCAAAAATGCTGCGATCGATATGCCGCGCCTGGTCCAACACACGGTAATTGAATTGGAGCCAACTCAAGTCTCGACTGACAAAGTCACTTTCCCGGATTTGCCGTGCAACAGGATCTTCGGTTTGCTGAGCTGCTAAAACTTCTTCCATCGCCAATTATTCAAGCTTCTAAGTTCCCAGAATTTTTTGTCTAAGAACGTTAGAAAATAAAACAGGGTTGTTACCGCATTATGAAGTGTCTCAAATGTCCACCCGCGCGTACTTCGCATTCTTTTCAATGAATTCTCTCCGGGGTGCCACTTCATCTCCCATCAGCATCGAAAACAAATGGTCTGCTTCGCCAGCTGATTCAATGGATACCTGCTTCAGACTCCGTTGGGAAGGGTCCATGGTGGTCGTCCAAAGTTGTATTGGATTCATTTCACCCAGACCTTTGTACCGCTGTACCCCCACACTTTCTTCCTTTCCGTCCTTGGCCAGGTCTTTAACCAGCGCATCGCGTTCTTCTTCTGTCCAGCAATAGCGCTCTTCCTTTCCTCTTTTAAGTAAGTACAAGGGTGGTAACGCAATGTAAACGTATCCCTGTTCAATTAATTCGCGCATATACCGAAAAAAGAATGTCAGGATCAGGGTCCGGATATGGCTCCCATCAACATCCGCATCCGTCATAATGATTACTTTGTGATAGCGCAGCTTGGTAAGATTCAAGGCTTTTTCCCCTTCTTCCGTTCCAAAACTCACGCCCAATGCGGTGATCATGTTCTTGATTTCCTCATTTTCGTAGATCTTGTGCTCCTGCGCTTTTTCAACATTTAATATCTTCCCTCGCAACGGAAGGATGGCCTGAAAGTGTCGGTCCCTGCCCTGCTTGGCCGATCCACCTGCTGAATCACCCTCAACCAAATAGAGTTCGCAAATAGAAGGATCCGAACTTGCACAGTCCGCGAGCTTCCCAGGTAAGCCTGTACCGGTAAGCACATTTTTTCGCTGTACCATTTCCCTGGCTTTGCGCGCTGCTATTCGTGCCATGGCCGCCAGGATGACTTTGCTCACAATCTGCTTGGCTTCCTTTGGATGTTCTTCGAGGTAATTCTGTAACGATTCACCAACGGCGATATCTACGGCACCCATTACATCGGAGTTGCCTAATTTCGTTTTGGTCTGTCCTTCAAATTGAGGCTCCGCGACTTTCACCGAAATCACTGCCGTAAGCCCTTCCCGGAAATCATCCCCGCTGATATCGACTTTAGCTTTTTCGAGCAATCCCGACTTATCGGCATAACTCTTCAGCGTCCTGGTCAGGGCTCTTCTAAAACCGGCAACGTGTGTTCCCCCTTCGTGGGTGTTGATGTTGTTGACGTAAGAAACCAGGTTCTCCGTATAAGAAGTATTATAGTTCAAAGCAACCTGAACTGGAATCTCGCTTTTCGTATTTTCAATATAGATCGGTTCCGGAATTAGTTTCTCACGTGTTGAATCAAGGTAAGCGACAAATTCCCGCAAACCACCCACCGAGAAAAACTTGTCAGACCGCGCTTCGCCTTTATCGTCGGTTTCGCGCAAATCTTTAAGATTGATTTTAGTTCCCGGATTCAAGAACGACAATTCGCGCAAGCGGGATGAAATGGTTTCATAATTGTATTCCAGAGCCTGAAAGATCGTTCCATCGGGTTTGAAGTGAATGGTTGTTCCTCTTCTTTCTGAAGTTCCGGCCACCCGAACCGGGTATTGCGGTGTTCCCTGATGAAATTCCTGTTCAAATATTTTTCCTTCCCGGTAAACGGTTGCCTTTAATACAGATGATAAGGCATTAACGCAGGACACTCCCACGCCATGCAAGCCACCAGAAACTTTATAGGTGTTTTTGTCAAACTTACCCCCGGCGTGCAACACGGTCATTACGACTTCAAGAGCGGATCGCTTTTCCTTTTCCATCATGTCGGTAGGGATACCACGACCATTGTCTTCTACAGAGATGGAGTTATCGATGTTGACCGTGACATTGATTGTGTCGCAGTAGCCTGCCAATGCTTCGTCTATTGAGTTGTCGACAACCTCCCAAACGAGGTGGTGAAGGCCTTTTACCCCCGTGTCTCCAATGTACATGGCGGGCCTTTTTCGGACTGCTTCCAGCCCTTCTAAAACCTGAATATTACTTGCGGAATAATTAGTTTCTTGCTTCGTTTGTTCTTCGGTCATGTTCAATTTTTGTAACCCGCAAAAATAAGGTTTTTTACCCCATAATTGTTATCCTACTTAGAAAAAAGCAGGGAAAATTGGGTTAAAATCCTACTTTTATGTGCTCAAGGTTCAATATCCAAGGTCATGGGTTTAAGGTGCGTAGTTTTGGACCGATTTGCCCAAAAAACTTCGAACTTTAGGCCTTCAACTTTGAACTTTAGGCTTCGACATTTGGCTTTGATTTTTTTCGCCCATCAATTGACGTTTTGCTTTTTGCAATTCCACTTTTTGTGTTTCGCTCACGGTGGGATAGCTCAAATCCAGCTTCCCGAAATGATGATCAATGACCGAAGCAATGGCGAGGCGGGCATACCCCTTGTCATCTGCTGGAATAATAAACCAAGGACACTGCTCCGTTGATGTTTCCGTTATGGCTTCTTCGTAGGAAGCCTGATATTGATCCCAGAAGGCGCGTTCCTTCATATCGGAGAGCGAGAATTTCCAGTTCTTGCTTGGATCTTCAATCCTTTCAAGAAAGCGTTTTTTTTGCTCCTTTTTGGATACATGCAGGAAAAATTTAAGGATTAGCATCCCGTTGTCGGCATGGTTTTTTTCAAATCGGTTGATTTGTTTGAATCGGGACTTCCAAAAGTCATTGTCAACTTTTTTTAACGAATCTATTTCGGGAATATTTTCCGCTAAAATGTATTCGGGATGAACCCGAGTTACCAGTACATTTTCGTAATGCGATCGGTTATGAATTGCAATCTCACCCCTGGCCGGCATCGCCAATTCATGTCTCCAGAAGTAATCGTGATCAAGCTCTTGTGAATTGGGTGCTTTGAAGCTATATACTCTTACCCCCAAAGGATTAAATCCGGACATGATGTGTTTTACCGCGCCATCTTTGCCCGCCGCATCCATGGCCTGAAAAATAATCAAGACACTGTAATGATTATGTGCATACAACTTATCCTGCAATTCGGCCAGTTTTTTTCTGCTGGTTTCCAGCAATTGCGCCGCATCTTTTTTGTCTGGAATTTTACCGACGTATTTTGTGTCCCACTTTTTAAGATTGACATTTTTACCTGGTTTCACCATGAGATTCTTCCAATGAATGATTTTGTCTTCTGTGAGCATAAAAAGGTTGTTTTTATGAAGTAGTAGTAAAGTTAAGAATTTCACTTCACTGCAAAGGCGCAGCGACGCAAAGTTTTGCAATGATAATTTGGCGAATACTATTGTTGGGCGCCTGGGAAGGGCCTATTTTCTGTCTTGGGTTTCCCTATTGAAAAAAAAGTCACCCCCGGTCGCGCCGAAAAATTATGAAAGCGGCGCAAAAGATAGCCTTGGTGTCTTAACTTTGAATTCATGACTGTAAAAATCTGATGGATAAAACAAGACTTTCACTGATTTTTCTCCTGGGGTTCCAACCCGTGTTTGCGTGGGCACAGGCTGACAAGGAAAAAGAAGCCATCAAAGCTGTCATTATCAAGGAAACAACTTCTTTCATGAATGTCGACCGGAAAAATTGGTCTGAAGCATGGCTTCACACTCCTTATGCCTATTGGTCATACTCCGATTCCAGCGGATCAAGTTTTGTTGAAGGATGGGAAGCCATCAACAAAACCTTTGACAACTATTTCAAGAATCAAAAACCATCAAAATCAAAAATCACCGATGAGTGGATTGAGGTGAGGGTTTATGGAAACGGTGCCTACGTTCGATTTGTCCAAAAGTCGGCCGACAACATTGATGTTGATGAAACGTCTCAGGTAAGGGTATTGGAGAAAAAGGATGGAAAGTGGCTGGTCGTGCATGTTGGCGTGGTCGCGAAATATTCAAAAAATCCTTAGCATCAAATAGGATCAGTACTGCCCTGTCCTCAACATGACCAGCGTACATCCTGTTACCGATTCAGCACCGGATTCTTCAACTTTGGATTCGAACTCAGGGTTCTCTGTTCCGGGATTAAAAATAATACGCTTTGGTTTCAGGCTAAGGATGTAATCATACCATTCCGGTTGACGTTTCGGCCCGATGTACAAAGTGACGGTGTCTACGTCATTCACTTCAGGTTTGTGATGAATATTCAGGATGGTCTTGCCAAATAGTTCTCCGCCGCGAATTCCAATGGGTACTATTTCGTGATGATACGAAGTGAGCATTTCTGCCGCCAGGTATGCGTACCTCGACGGGTTTGTGGTAGCTCCAATAATTACGGTCTTTTTCATTTTTTCCCATTTATTTATCCCTTCCTGGAATACATCCCGGCTGCAGCCTCGGCGCATCGTTCACCATCCATTGCGGCAGAAACAATCCCTCCAGCGTAGCCAGCGCCTTCTCCACAAGGAAAAAGGCGCTTTACCTGAAGATGCTCCAGCGTTTCTTTGTCCCGTGGAATCTTAACAGGAGAAGAAGTCCTGCTCTCAACTCCAACAATCTGCGCATCATTCGTGAGATAACCCTTCATCTTATGTCCAAAGTTCACAAAACCCTGAATTAAACTTTCGGCAATAAAATCGGGAAGCACAGCCCGAAGATCAATGGATGACAATCCTGGCTGATAAGACGTATCCAGCAGGGATGAGGAAGTTTTTCCCTGGACAAAGTCAACCAATCGCTGAGCAGGAGCATGTTGACTATTTCCGGCGAGTTCACAAGCTCTGCGCTCCAATTCGGCCTGAAAATACATTCCTGCCAAAGGGCCGTACTGAGTATATCCAACAAAATCAGCTTCGCTCACAGCAGCAACAATTCCTGAGTTCGCAAAGGCTGAATCCCGTCGTGAAGGACTCATGCCGTTAACGACTACCTCCCCGGGGGCAGTTGCGGCAGGAACAATAAATCCACCTGGACACATGCAAAAAGAAAAGACGCCACGCTCCTGTCCATTGAATTTGGCCTGGTGAACCAGTGAATAAGACGAGGCGGGCAGGTGATTTCCCCGATCCGTTGCACAGTGGTACTGAATTTTATCGATCAGATTTTGTGCATGTTCAACCCGAACACCGATAGCAAAAGGCTTGGCTTCAATTAAGATATGATTTTCAAATAGTAAACTAAAAATATCACGTGCCGAATGACCGGTTGCGAGAATTACTGCCTTCCCTTCCATCTTGTCGCCCGCAGCAGTGATGACTCCTTTTATTTCGTCATTGACGAGAATAAATCCCGTAGCTTTTGTATTAAAGTGAATTTCACCTCCTGCGTTCCGGATGGTTTCCCGTAATTCGATTACCAACCTCGGAAGTTTGTTGGTTCCTATATGCGGGTGTGCATCATAGAGAATCTCTTCCGAGGCTCCATGTGCCACCAGAATCTCCAAAATGCGTTTGAGATCACCACGCTTTTTTGAACGGGTATATAATTTACCATCGGAATAAGTACCTGCCCCACCCTCGCCAAAACAATAATTGGATTCAGGATTGACGTGTTGTTCCTTGTTGATGGCCGCCAGATCACGCCGGCGGGCCTGAACATCATTGCCGCGTTCTATCAAAATGGGCTTAATTCCAAGTTCAATCAGGCGTAAAGCAGCAAAGAGACCGGCAGGTCCCGCCCCCACAATGATAACCCGCTCAGCCAGTCTGACATCTGGATAATTTTGGGAATAACGGGTAAGGGACGAAGTCTCACCGGCAGGAACCAATTCAACAAGAAATTTGATGAGGACATTTTTGCCACGGGCGTCAATGGATCTCCGTAGCGGACGCAAATGAATACTGCCGTCATCTTTGAGGCTAAGCCGCTGAAAAATGGCTAGCCTGAACAAAGCTTCTTCAAAAGCTTCTTCGGGTTTTAGGTCAACTTCTATTGTTCTGTTCAAAATCCTATCTCCTATCTCCTTCCTCTTCCATCAAATGAAAATGAATAACCAAAATTGAGTCCAAACCGGAGTGTCTGTGAGAACTTATCTTGGGTCAGACCTGCAAACTCCTTGGCATAAATTGGCTCGACGTCAAAAAAACGATATCCAACAGCATATCCGACAAAGGCATCCAGGGTAAATCCATCGCCATCGTTGCGCTGCATCAATCTGGTTCCCAACAAAATTCCATATTCCGCCTTCTGTTCTGAAGCAGTGGCGGTAATTAATGTTGTCGGTGATTGCGGAATCAAAGTCACTCCATTTGAAAAATATCCAAGGTTGGTAAATCGTATTTCATGCGCAAAATACCACATCCCCGTCTTGAGCGGGTTATAAAACTTCTGGCGGATGGCTATAGCATAGCCCCGGTTATATGTTTTATTTTGTGGGACTTTAGAGTCTGATCCATAAAAAGGATTGCGAATGGCTTCAAATACAAACTCATGACCCAGGCGTTCCTGATTGTAAAACTCCGCCCCGAATGGCATCATTCCGATAAAAGACATGACAGGGTTGCCCCCCAGAATCACACCGTGATACTCCGGATTGCGCTCTTTGAAATAATTAAAACTATGTTTCACGGGAATAATTTTGGGTGGAGTGCTCTTCTGTTCTTTACTCAGGAGCGCACCGATCTCATTCGCTAATGCGCTGTTTTCATAAAATGGTTTATAATACCCCGACAACTTACCATCCTGCTCATACAATTCCCATGTGCCCACGCGCAGCTCGTCATCAATAAGTCCTTTTGTCTGAACGGTACCGCTTGGATAATATCCATAGTAGTTGCCTTTGCCCTTATCAAATTCACACTCTCCCTCCAGTTTTCCATCTTCGAAATAATACTGCCACTTACCCTGATTTTTTCCATCGATAATCTGTCCCTTGGCTTTTAGTCTCCCGCTGGGATAATATTCGCGCAAGTTGCCGGATCCCTTGTTGTAGGTTACTTCGCTCCTCGATCCGTCCTTATGGAGCGAACTCCAGTAACCATTCTTTTTGCCACCTACAAATTCGCCACTAGCGCTGACCGCACCATCTTCAAAATAGTAACTCCATTTGCCGCTGGGTTCATCGTTTTCAAACCGCCCTAATGAGGAGGGTTTTCCTGAAGGATAATAGTATTTCCATTCTCCATTTTTCTTGTTGTTGGCATAATCGCCTTCCCCTTCCAGCGTGCCATCCTCTGCAAAGTATCTCCAATGACCTACATTTCGCGGTCCGGCTTTCGGTCCTTCCGCCAAAATTTTTCCGGAATGATAATATTCTGTAAAGCGTCCGTGATCATTTGCGTATTCAATCTCTCCACGCAAGGTTCCGTCTTCAAAGAAGGTTTTCCACATACCATTCCTCTTGTTGTCCAGGTACTCACCCACTTCTTTTAAGTCGCCGCTTTCGTAATAAATTTTCCACTCACCCTCTTTATTTTTTCCGTTGATCATTCCCTCCATGCTCTTCTGCCCATTCTCATAAAAATATTCCCACAATCCATAATTGGAGTTTTGCCTTAGTATTCCGCGCATTTTCAGGTTGCCGGTTTCAAAATAAAATTCCCACACCCCGGTGGTTTCGTTGTTTACAAACTGGCCTTTGGATTCGATATTGCCATTGAGAAAATAGGAAATGTATCGGCCGTGCAGAATATTATTGATCGTATCTTTGACCTGGTAAATTTCTTTGGGATATTTCCGTGCAGCGTCGTGATAAGTATAACGGCTGACCAATCCCTGACCCCAAAGGAAATGGGGTGCAAGGACCAGGATCAACCCAACAAAGAACTTGTTCACGGTCAAGGATTTGCAAGTAAAGTTAAAATCACAAAGTGGTGTGTAAACCAGTCGTTCCCCTACCCTATCATTGACACTAGTGAATGGCCATCACGGCCGCCTTTCCCCACTCCGCTTTCTCCTCGGAACTCCATAATTCCGGAAAATACATGATTCTTTGAAAGCGAGGCGGAAGGTACTTCTGCCAGTTGGTGCCCCCCGTTGCCTTAATGTCTTCGGGGTCTTTGTGCAGGTATCGTCCCGCTGATTTCAAGTGTGCCAACGGCCAAAGCACATTGGCCAGCAAATCAAATTCACGCAAACGGGAAATGACTTCCGGAGAATGAAGGAAGTTTCTGGAAAACAGTTTTGATAAATTCTTTTCCCGGTATTGCATTCCCGTCTCCAAAAAAGTCTTCATGTATTTCTCTTCAAACTGTCGCAACGTCAGGGTTTTTTTGCCGGAGGCAAGTTCGGTTGCGCCGCTGCGCCAGTACAGTTTTTCCAATTGCTGACCGATGTCGCTATACTCCATCAAGGATTCACGCTCACGGGTATCGACCAGATTGATCATATCGGTAGAACAAATTTCAATCAGGCGGTATTGCGCCGATTGAAAACCGCTCGAAGGCAACAATGCCATTCGGAATTTCAAAAACTGCTCCTTATCCAAACCCTCCACCATGATGGTGAACGAACTTTCGAGTTGCCGAAAGTAACGGATGATTCGGTCAAGACGCTCAATAAAAAAATAAGATTCCAGGTTTTCCTTCTCGGCGATTTGTTCGATTTCCCATAGAATCAACCGAAAATAGAGTTCCGTGATTTGATGATAAACGATGAATACTTTTTCATCGGGAAAATGGGTTTTGGGGTTCTGTAGACTAAGGAGCGTATCCAAATGGATATAGTCCCAATAGGTCAGATAGTCGGAATGAAGCAGCCCGTCCAGGTAGGACGACAAATCCTGGCCCATCACATCATACTTCTTTTGAAGTTTATGAAGCAGTTCAATCAGTTTTGGGTCTAAAGAAGAATTATCCATAAAGTGTCAATTTCCAATACTTGCGTAAATTTGCCCCTTTCATTAAGAATAACCAAAAACGATATGTCGCATATTGCCACCGACGGACCGAAAGCAAAAAAATCGCTAAATCAGGATCTCTTTGACCACCCTGATTTTTATGCCCTCGACAGCTTGTTTACCGAAGAACAAAAACTCATCCGCGGTGCCATGCGCGATTTTGTAAAGAAGGAAATTTCTCCTTACATCGAAGATTGGGCACAGCGCGCCCATTTTCCTTATGAGATGGTAAAGAAATTTGGAGGAATTGGTGCTTTTGGTCCCACCATCCCACAGGAATATGGCGGTGGCGGTTTGGATTACATTTCCTACGGTCTGATCATGCAAGAGATTGAGCGCGGAGATTCAGGTATGCGCTCTACCGCTTCGGTGCAAGGATCATTGGTCATGTTTCCTATTTATAAATTCGGATCGGAAGAACAACGAAAAAAATACTTACCCAAACTGGCTTCGGGCGAATGGCTCGGCTGCTTTGGTCTGACCGAGCCCGATCACGGTTCAAACCCCAGCGGCATGGTCACGCACTTCAAAGACATGGGCGATCACCTTTTACTCAACGGCGCTAAGATGTGGATCTCCAATTCCCCCAAAGCGGACATGGCGGTGGTGTGGGCTAAGGATGAGGTGGGAAGAATTCACGGTTTGATTGTGGAGCGGGGTATGCCCGGCTTCTCCACACCAGAGACCCATGGCAAGTGGTCATTGCGTGCGAGTACGACCGGTGAATTGGTTTTTGACAATGTGAAAGTGCCAAAGGAAAATTTACTTCCCGGAAAAAGTGGATTGGGCGCACCGCTGATGTGTCTGGATTCAGCGCGATATGGAATTGCCTGGGGCGCAATGGGCGCTGCGATGGATTGCTACGATTCAGCGCGAAGGTATGCTGCCGAGCGCATTCAGTTTGGAAAGCCGATTGCTTCCTTTCAACTGGTACAAAAGAAATTGGCAGAGATGCTAACGGAAATAACAAAAGCTCAACTTCTCAACTGGCGCCTGGGCGTGCTGATGAATGAAAACAAAGCCACCACACCCCAGATTTCAATGGCCAAACGAAACAGCGTGCATACAGCGCTTGAAATTGCCCGTGAGGCGCGACAAATTCACGGAGGTATGGGAATAACCGGCGCGTATCCCATCATGCGGCACATGATGAATCTGGAATCTGTTGTAACCTATGAAGGAACCCACGACATTCATTTGTTGATTCTAGGAAATGAGATTACGGGGATACCCGCGTTTGTATGATCTGATACCGTAAAAATTATAATTCGTCGAAATCTCTAAAACAATTTAACATGCAAACACTGATCGGACTCCTCGCTGTAGCATCGATGATATGGGGTATCATTTATTTTCTGATCTGGGTTATCAAAGGCGGTAAGAAGGCAGTTTATCATCAGATTGCCAACAAAAAGAAAGTAGAGCAGGCACGGGAAGGTGAGCGTCATTATGTGTTCAGCAAAAATATTTATGTCGCTCTGATCTTTCCAACGACCTGGATATTGGCTTTTTGTGCGCTTTTCTTTTCGAGTACTGATTTTTACAGCGCCCTGTTTGGAGTGTTGTTCTTGTGTTGGTTCATGGTTTTTAAAATCTACTACATTATCCGATCACGCAAGGATAAAGTTATTCTCTATGAAAATAAGATTGAATTCCATTTTAGCATCGGCACAACCGCTCTTCATGTCAAAGAATACGCTGATGTCAATCTTGAATTCCAGAAGTTAAAAACGTATGATGGAAATGTGGTTTTGCCTTTTTTGATTTTTGCTCAGGGTTCGGCACAGGAAATAGTTCTTACCAACGCCGCCTTGTGTCAGTATCCATTTGAAATAACGGAAGCATTGGGCCTGTTAAATCCGCATCTTAAACTAAGAAAAACATGGAACGATACGATAAAGAAGAAAAATGAATCTGTTGAATTGTCAATCATTACGGGGTGGTAAGTAAAATATTCATGCAAGATCTGACCAAGACTTCCGACAAAAATATCGTGCCGGATTAATGTAGGATGTTTTGAAATCTTTACTGATTTTCAATATACCCTGTTAGGGTTATTCGTTGCACTGGATTTCGCGGGTCATTCGAATAAATGGTAACCGCCTTCTGCTGCAATCCGCTTCTCCCCTGTGTCGATAATGAAACCTTTAGCCTTGCTTCCCCACCCGCTCTTATTTTTACTGGCTCTATGGCGGCAGCTACGCAAGTGCAATTCCCTTGCACAGCACGTATCTGTAATTCCTTTTTGCCGAGATTTTTAATTGCGATTTCTCTTTCCAAAACATTTCCTTGTCTCATTCTACCCAGGTCAAGTGTTGATTGTCCAATCCTCAACACGGGTGCGGTGGTCAATTCATTTGCCGAAAGTGGGGGAAAAAACTCTTCGATGGTGGCGTAAACCGAAAATGATTTAACGGGTTGCGCTTCATCGTCTGTGTTTATTTCCACATTGTCGGAAACAAAACCATATTGATTCCGGGCTTTGGCGTCATAAATCACTTTCAGAATTCCCGTTTCCCTGGGCGCCAATACTTTTGGCGTTTCGATTCTGATGTAGGCTGGTCCGATTACTATTTCTGTAAAGTTGACCGCTCTTTCCCCCGAATTATAAACCTGAAACGATGCCAGAGATGGTCCTTTGTTGATAAAAATCTTACCCAGGTTAAGCGCGTTAAACTTAAAGCGTAAGTTTCCGTTTTGGGCCGGGAAGTCTGTGGAGGTGATTTCGGTTTTTTTAATTACCACCTGCCCTTTAATCTGTAGTGCCATCGGATTGCCGTCGAAATCAGTCATGACCGTCAGCGATTTATTGAAATAGCCTGGCCTTCCCTTTGGATCAAAGCTTGCCTTGATAAAACCGGTCTTCCCCGGTTGAATCGCGTCTTTGCTCCAGTCTGGTGTCGTGCAACCGCAAGAAGCCTGAACTGAAAGTATCCTGATCACCCGGCCCGAATTGTTGGTAAAAAGAAAATCATGGTCGGCATGGCCTCCCTCTTCGGTGATTTCGCCAAAATCATATGTCTTTTCAGGAAACCGGATGGGTTCTGCTTGCTGGGCTGCCGCCCCGAAACAAACCAGAATAAGAAGTGAACTCAGAGATCGCATAGAATTAATGACCCAAAATTAAGCGGAATTCCGATAACCGTGTTTTCTTTGCAAAACTATGTCCAGAATCTTAACCGGAATTCAAAGCAGCGGGCGCCCGCATTTGGGTAATTTACTGGGCGCGATCATCCCGGCCATCAAATTATCGCAGCAACAGGGAAATGAGTCTTTCTTCTTTATTGCCGATCTGCATTCCCTTATCAGCATCAAGGACGTGGACACGCGTAAGGAAAATACCAGGGCCGTAGCAGCAGCCTGGCTGGCATTTGGGTTTGATATAGAGCGAAACATATTATATCGCCAAAGCCATATCCCTGAGGTCTGCGAATTAACCTGGTACTTGAACTGCTTTGCACCGTACCCCATGCTCGCGAATGCACATTCCTTTAAAGATAAATCCGACAGGCTGGCCGATGTCAACGCAGGACTGTTCACCTACCCGGTATTGATGGCCGCCGACATTCTGCTCTATGATGCCCATTATGTTCCCGTTGGAAAAGATCAGAAGCAACATCTGGAGATGGCGCGGGATATTGCGGCAGCCTTTAACACGCAGTACGGCGACACGTTGGTTGTGCCCGAGGCAAAAATAGAAGAACAGGTGATGACGGTACCGGGCACCGATGGACAGAAGATGAGCAAGTCCTATGGAAATTTTATTGATCTGTTCCTTCCCGACAAGGAATTGCGCAAACAAGTGATGTCGATCATAACCGATAGCACACCGATGGAATCCCCAAAAACTCCCGACACCGACAATGTCTTTGCCATCTACAAATTACTGGCCACCCCAGAGCAAACCCAAATTATGAAATCAAAATACCTTGCCGGAAACTTCGGCTATGGTCACGCTAAACAAGAACTTTTCGAGTTGATGATAAGCCAATATGCCGAACAGCGGAAAGCATTTGATTTTTATATGAGTAATCCCGAAGAACTAGAAAAGAAATTACTACTCGGCGAACAACGCGCCAGGGTTATTGCACAGAGTGTGATTGAAAGGGTGAGGTTGAGGCTGGGGTATCGGTGATCAATGTCTTAATTGGCTAACTAGCAAATTCGTCAATTGGATTTTCGGTTATTTGAGGAAAATTCAATTAGTTAATTGGCACATATTGGCACATTGACTAATTAATTAACTCCGGTCCAGACTAATTGCTGTTTGTCCTTCCCAATATTGAGCATTACCCTGGGTGGGTTTGGGACGATAACGAGTTTGGTATCTTTTCCAGGAAGTTTGTCTACCTCCACAAAAACACCTTCATCTGTTGAAACGGAATACTCATTTTTTTCATTAACAATGTAGGACTTTGCAATATAGGCGATGGGGGAAAGTACATCTGTGTCTGGACAATATTCATCATGCACCACCTGTAGTACTTCTTCAAGATAGTCGCCGTATTGTTCATGAAAACTGTCCTCCAGATCATGGAGTTCTTCCTCCAGATCATCATATTTGGTATTGCTATAATCAATCTTCAGCAATGCCATACGGCGTTTTGCGATCTCTTGCAGTGCCTTATCCAGCTCTTTTAAATCCATATGGAATATTTTCTGCAAGATTATCGAAATGCGTGCGATTTTAAAAATAAAAACACTCGGAATTGCTAATTTTGTACTGTTCAAAAGATAATCGTTATGGAACAGGATTTTTTGCCGATTCAGGGAACGGACTATATTGAATTTTATGTGGGCAACGCCAAACAGGCCGCCTTGTTTTACCAGCATTGCTTTGGGTTTGAACTGGTGGCTTATTCCGGTCCGGAAACCGGTATTCGCGATCGGGTTTCTTATGTGCTCCAACAAAACAAGATCCGTTTTCTGTTGACTACTTCCCTGGTGAGTAATTCTGAAATTGCAGACCACGTCAGAAGGCACGGCGACGGGGTGAAGGTACTTGCCCTATGGGTAGAGGATGCAAAAAAATCATATCAAGAGACCACCATCCGTGGAGCCGTATCGGCAAAAGAGCCGGCAACTTTAAAGGACGAATTTGGCGAAGTTGTTGTCGCGTCCATCAAAACATACGGTGAAACCATACACACCTTCGTTGAAAGAAAAAACTATAAGGGTGTCTTCCTGCCCGGATACAAAGCAATCAAAAACGGAATGCAAGCCAAACCTACCGGACTCAAGTATGTTGATCATTGCGTCGGCAATGTCGAACTGGGTCAAATGAACACGTGGGTCAATTTCTATGAAGACGTAATGGGCTTTAAACTGCTCCTCACTTTTGATGACGACGACATTTCGACCGAATACAGCGCATTGATGTCCAAAGTGGTTTCCAATGGCAACGGCTTTATTAAATTTCCGATCAACGAACCGGCCAAAGGCAAAAAGAAATCACAGATCGAAGAATATCTTGATTTCAATCAGGGCCCGGGAGTTCAGCACATTGCCCTCGCCACCGATGATATTATCCAAACGGTTTCGGAATTAAGGCAAAGGGGAATTGAATTTCTTTATGTTCCGGACACCTATTACGAAGACATCCTTGACCGGGTTGGGGCGATCAAAGAAGATCTGAAGGAGTTGAAAAAACAAAATATTCTGATCGACCGCGATGAAGAAGGATATCTTTTACAAATCTTCAGTAAACCGGTGCAGGACAGACCTACTTTGTTTTTTGAGATCATCGAACGCAACGGTGCCAAATCTTTTGGCAAGGGAAACTTCAAAGCATTGTTTCAATCCATTGAACGCGAGCAAGCATTAAGGGGAAATCTTTGACTATGTTTCACGCATTACAAAACATTGAATCGCATGAAGTTTTCCCGGGCTTCCATGGTCGCTTTATCCACAGCGAAAAGATGACCCTGGCATTTTGGGAAATCCGAAAGGGAAGTACTGTACCTGAGCATAATCACGTTCATGAACAGGTGGTCAATGTGCTTGAAGGAGAATTTGAACTGACGGTTGACGGCGTAAGTAAAATTCTCTCATCCGGAATGGTGGTGACAATCCCCTCCAACGCGCGGCATTCCGGCAAAGCGCTCACCGATTCTAAGATTCTGGATATTTTTTCTCCAGTCAGAGAAGATTATGTGTTTTCATAAGTGGAAAAAATAAAGATGATAAACGATTTATTAGCGCATTCAAAAGCCAAAGCAAATGAATGGCTCAACAGCAATATTGATGAGGAATCAAAAAATCAGATAAATGTTCTTCTGGCAAAAGAGGATCCCAAGGAACTGATTGACAGTTTTTACAAAAGTCTTGAATTCGGTACAGGTGGACTGCGCGGGGTGATGGGCGTGGGTCCGAATTGCATGAACCAATATACTGTAGGGACCGCCACGCAAGGACTGGCTAATTATCTAAAGAAGGCACTGCCGGGAAAAACAATTAAAGTCGCTATCGCTTATGACAGCCGGAACAACAGCAGGCTTTTTGCACAAATCACAGCAAATGTTTTTTCGGCAAACGGAATTGAAGTTCATCTTTTTCCAGAACTCCGCCCCACTCCTCTACTTTCCTATGCCATTCGTTACTTAAAATGTGATTCCGGAGTAGTCGTGACCGCTTCTCATAATCCAAAAGAATACAACGGATACAAAGCCTATTGGTCCGATGGGGCGCAGTTGGTTCCCCCTCACGACAATAATGTCATCAAGGAAGTTGAGGCCATCACCAGTTTTGAGCAGGTTAAATTTAAATCCAACCCTGCATTGATTAAAATAATCGGCCCGGAGATTGAGAATGCCTATTATGAGGAGGTGAAGCGACTTATCCCCAGACAAGAAAGCATCGACCGGCAGCAAGATATTTCTCTTGTTTATTCCAGTCTTCATGGTGCCGGTATTACGATGGTCCCAAAATGTCTGCAGATAATGGGGTTTCGGAATGTCTCGGTCGTCCCGGAACAGGAAGTACCGGATGGTAATTTTCCAACGATCCAATCCCCCAACCCGGAAGAACGTTCAGCCATGGAACTAGCATTGAAGCTGGCCGGTAAATTACAGGCCGAACTCGTCATGGCTACCGACCCGGATACGGACCGCGTAGGATTTGGCATCAAAAATCACAAAGGTGAATTTTTTCTGCTTAACGGGAATCAGGCCTTTAGCTTAATGATGTGGTTCATTTTGAAGAACCTGAAAGAAACAAAGGGCAAGTACATCGTCAAGACGATTGTCACCACGGAGCTTGTTGACACGATGGCCCTTCACTTTGGCGTGGCGTGTTTTAATACGTTGACCGGATTCAAATACATCGCAGCATTGATGTATGAACTGGAGGGAAAAAAGGTATTCGTTGCGGCCGGAGAAGAAAGTTATGGCTACATGGTTGGCGATTTTGTGAGGGATAAGGATGCCGTTTCGGCCTGTGCATTTTTTGCTGCCATGGCAGCAGCAGCGAGGGATGAAAAACAAACCCTTTACGATTGGCTCCTGCAAATGTATATCGACTTCGGTTTTTATCAAGAGGCCCTTGTAAACCTCGTAAGAAAAGGTGCGGAGGGTGAGCAGCAGATCAAGGCAATGATGGGAAAATTCAGAACCAGTTCCCCTGTTGAGATCGCCAGCCAAAAAGTAGTCAGGGTGCTGGACTATAAAACCAGACAAGAAACCAATTTGATTTCAGGTGAAGTCCGAGTGCTTGAATTACCGGCATCGGATGTATTGCAATTCTATACAGAAGACGGAAGTAAAATTTCTGTCCGCCCATCGGGAACGGAGCCCAAGATCAAATTCTATATCAGTGTGCACGGCAAATTGACATCCAAAGAAGATTTTGAATCGGTAAAGAAGGCGCTGAATGAAAAGATGGACAAAATAGAAAAAGACATAATCCAATGAACCCATTTATCGGATCCGTCCAAAAAATAATCCTGCGTGACCTGAACAAATTAGAGCAGGAAATTGCATCGTATCCCGACACGGATTCGCTTTGGATAATCCATGGGTCAATTATTAATGCAGCGGGTAATCTCTGTCTGCATTTGTGTGGCAACCTTCAACATTTTATTGGAACGATTCTGGGTGGATCAGGATATGTGCGCGATCGTGAAAAGGAATTCAGCCAAAAGGGCTTGAGTAAAGAGGCGCTCATAAAGGAAATAATCCAAACCAAAGAAAGTGTCGGGCAAGCACTGGACAAACTGGATCCCGCCATATTGGAATTAGCCTATCCCGTCAAGGTATTCGATGAGCCCATGACAACGATGCATTTTCTTATTCACCTTACTGCACATTTGGAATATCATCTCGGCCAAATCAATTACCATCGGCGTTTGCTTTCCAATTAAAGCAAGAATTGCCGGGTGGGGATTTTTACCACGGAGAGAATGGAGGAATGCACAGAGAACACTTAAAATATTTAGAAAACCTGGAGAATTGTATGGTCGTCCCGTTGGGACTTTCGTGACCCCGTCCATGTTATTACTACCATAAGGTCGTCCCTCCGGGACTCTTGCGAATATTCTTTTGCACAAGACTTAAAATCCCATTAGGATGACCTCATTGCGACTAGCAACTGAGCCTCTGTGCGCTGCTCCGGGACCTCCTATGGTAAAAAATCCCCCCATCCGGCAGCCAATGCATTCACCAAGGAGGGATCGGAGGAATTCGCACGGAGAGCACGGAATTTATTTGAGAACTCCGCAACGAAGTTAGTTTTGAGGGAAGATAATTGATGATGTGGTCAGATAACCCCAGCCAAAAAAGGCTGTGGTTATGAGCAATACTGCATACTTTTGAGACCTGGATGAAAAAAATTGCCTTTTATACCCTTGGCTGCAAGCTGAACTACTCCGAAACATCCACTATTTCGCGGAAGCTGGAGGAAAATGGATATCAAAAAGTTGATTTTACCGACCAGCCGGATATTTTTATTATCAACACCTGCTCGGTCACCGAAAATGCCGATAAGAAATGTCACAAGGTTGTCCGTGAGGCCAGGGCTATTTCTCCCGATGCATTTGTGGCCATCGTAGGTTGCTATGCCCAACTCAAGCCAAAAGAAATTTCATCTATTCCGGGAGTGGATGCCGTACTGGGTGCAGCAGAAAAATTCAGATTGGTGGAATTGCTGGGGGATTTCAAGCGCAAGCCAAAACCACAGATTTTCGCGGCACCTATTGAATCAACAAATACTTTCAACGCAGCACATTCGATCCATGATCGCACGCGCACATTCTTAAAGGTTCAGGATGGTTGCGATTATTCGTGCGCGTTCTGTACCATCCCCATGGCTCGGGGTAGCAGTCGGAGCGACACCGTCGCGCATATTGTCTTGGCAAGTGAGGCGATTGCCAAAACGGAAGTCAAGGAAATTGTTTTGACGGGGGTAAACACAGGGGACTTTGGTATGCAGGGCGGTCAGCGGCGTGAGAAATTCATCGATCTGGTGAAGGCCCTGGACAAGGTATATGGCATTGAGCGTTTTCGGATTTCTTCGATCGAACCCAACCTGCTAACCGATGAGATCATTGAATTTGTATCGACCTCCAAACGATTTGCACCCCATTTTCACATCCCATTGCAATCAGGCTCAGACAAGATTTTGAAATTGATGCGACGACGATACCTTCGTAATCTGTACATTTCCCGGGTGGAGAAAATAAAGGGCCTCATGCCACACGCTTGCATTGGGGTTGACGTCATTGTTGGCTTTCCAGGGGAAACAAAAGATGATTTTTTGGAGACGTACCAATTTCTCAACGAACTCAATATCTCCTACCTCCACGTTTTCACTTACTCCGAAAGGGACAATACGTTGGCGGCGGGAATGCCTGGTGCCGTATCCATGCAGGAACGCCATGAGCGCTCAAAAATGCTTCATGTTCTTTCCGACAAAAAACGCAGGGCATTCTATGAATCCAACGCAGGGCGTGAAGCGACAGTGCTTTTTGAAAACGACATCGATGGCACGCGGATGCATGGGTTTACAGAAAACTATATTCGGGTAGCAGCACAATATGATCCCCTGATGATCAATGAGCTACAGAAAGTCCGGCTTACCATTGTCAACGACAAAGGCTTGATGGAAGCTGAAGCGTCCATGGTGGAGGTTTTAGTCCATTAGCGCCAGCTATTTCATTCTTCAGTAAAATCCATGTACAGAGCCGCGTAAGGTTTTTGCTTCAAATGTTACGTAATGCGGAGTTAACTGCTTTTTCCTTTACAATTCCATTTCTCCTTACACCCATTCCTTTCTTTGAAACTGCAAAAAATGCGGCACTGAGGCTGCGGCTATTTTTGCAACATCAACCAAAGAAACAAAATGAAGAAATTATTTACTGTTGCTCTCGCGGTGTTGGTACTTACCTCCTGCAGTTTTGAAACAAGCATGTGCCCCAGTTATGGCGGGACGAAGCGGATCACGAAATATGGTACGAAGGCACAATTGAAGTATGGGAAGCATCGGCATGTTTAGGATTTAAGGAGTCATTAGCGAAATCACCCATGCCCAACATATAGTAGAAATCGGCGTAAGGCGGGCCTCAGAGGGGTCCCGTGTTTATAGAAAATCATAACACGCATATCCTGGGAGATCATCACGCGCAATTGGAGCGCTGATAGCTTAGGCCCAGATTACTAATCAGCAATCCCTCCACCCACGGCTCCATCCTTAATCTCAATCCTCCTGTCGGCCATGGTGGCAAACTCAGGATTGTGGGTAACGATCACGAAAGTATGTCCCAAGTCCTGCCTTAGCTGAAAAAATAACTTATGGAGTTCGGCTGCATTGGCGGAATCAAGGTTACCGCTTGGTTCATCGGCAAAAACGATGGCGGGCGAATTAACCAGTGCTCTGGCTACGGCCGCACGCTGCTGCTCCCCCCCTGACAACTCAGAAGGTTTGTGGTCTTTGCGCGCAGCAATCCCTAATTTATCCAATAATTCTTCAGCGCGTTTTCTCATTTGCTTTTCATCCTTCCCGGCGATCAGGCCCGGAATCATGACATTTTCCAACGCGGAAAATTCGGGTAATAGGTTATGAAATTGAAAAACAAAACCAATATGACGGTTACGGAATTGCGCCAAAGTGGTCTGCGATTGCGCAAAAACGTCCTTTCCATCAATAAGCAGTGTACCCATGTCGGGCGAGTCCAGCGTACCCAGGATATGCAGGAGTGTACTCTTTCCCGCCCCTGAGGCCCCAACAATGGCTACAATCTCCCCTTTTTTGACGTGGAGGTTCACACCTTTCAAAACTTTTAATGAACCGTATGACTTTTGTAATCCTTCTGCTTTTAGCATTCTGTGTAACTTAAATTCCTGAACTTGAAATAAAGGTTTAAAAAAACTAGCTTGCTTCCAAAACTATTACGCATGAACATTCATGAATACCAGGCGAAGGAGATTTTGAGAAAATTCGGAGTGGCCGTTCAGAAGGGTATCGTTGCCGATACGCCAGACAAAGCCGTAGCCGCCGCTAAGGAACTTCAGGCTGAAACCGGAACAAAATGGTTTGTGGTAAAATCCCAGATTCACGCCGGCGGCCGGGGAAAGGGGACAGTTAAAGAGACGGGGGCCCATGGTGTCGTGTTGGCGAAGAGTCTGGAAGAAGTTTTTGACAAGTCGAAAGCTATTTTAGGAGGTACTCTGGTGACGCACCAAACCGGACCTGCCGGAAAGAAAGTAAATAAAGTACTCATCGCCGAAGATGTTTACTATCCCGGTGCACTGGAGCCCAAGGAATACTACATGAGTATTTTGCTGGACCGCGCCACCAGCAGACCGGTGATCATGGCCTCTACTGAAGGAGGAATGAACATTGAAGAAGTAGCTGCTGCCACGCCAGAAAAAATAATCAAGGAATGGATAGACCCTGCCCAGGGCTTGTTGGCATTTCAAGCCAGAAAAGTTGCCTTTGCGCTGGGGCTTGAGGGAAATGCCTTTAAGGAAATGGTGAAGTTTATTCACTCACTTTATGCAGCCTATGTAGGTCTGGATGCTTCCATGTTTGAAATCAATCCAGTACTCAGAACTTCCGACAGCAAAATTCTGGCGGTTGATGGAAAGGTGAATTTGGATGACAATGCATTATTTCGTCACAAAGACCTTGAAGAACTTCGCGACATTTCTGAAGAAGATCCGCTTGAAGTCGAGGCGGGAAAATCCGGTCTTAACTATGTAAAGCTTGATGGAAATGTGGGCTGTATGGTCAATGGTGCCGGGCTCGCGATGGCTACCATGGATATTATCAAAATATCAGGAGGTGAGCCCGCCAACTTTCTGGACGTGGGTGGTGGAGCCAATGCTGAAACAGTCGAAGCTGGCTTCAGGATAATTCTTAAGGACCCCAATGTAAAGGCTATTCTGATCAATATTTTTGGTGGAATTGTCCGTTGCGACCGGGTTGCCAGCGGGGTTGTTGAGGCTTATAAGAAAGTCGGGAACATACCCGTGCCCATTATTGTACGTTTGCAGGGTACCAACGCCGAAGAAGGGGCCAAAATCATCAGAGAATCAGGCCTCAAAGTCTTTTCCGCTATACTTTTAAAGGATGCGGCACAGAAAATAAAGGAGGTTTTGGCCTAAGGAGGTGGTTTCCTTTTTGCTAAAATTTTAATTAAATTACACCGGATTGGTCATATATGAAGAGATTTTTCCTGTCTTCACTGTTTGTTTTTGCCCTGGTACCCCTCATTAGCGCTCAAAGTTTCTATGCGGTAAGGAGAGAAAGGGCATTGATTCTTGTAGCAGGGACAGGCTCTTCGTCTTATTATGGGGAACTTAAGAACAACAATAAGATTGACACCAAACTCAACTTCAATGCGGGGCTCCAACTTTACTTAACAAACCGGATTAGTGCCAGGGCGGAGGCGACCTGGTTTCAACTTGCCGGGTCCGATGCCAATGCAACAGATCCCTCACTCAGAAAGAGAAATTTGTCTTTTACTTCCAGTAATGTTGAAGTCAGTTTTACAGGAGCTATCAATTTCCTTCCGAACGGCAATCGATTTTACCGAAGACCAGGTTTTAACGTTTATGGTTTTGGTGGAATTGGTGCACTATATTTTAATCCAAAGGCAACCCTTAATGGCAAAAGTTATGCGCTGGAGCCACTGCATACAGAAGGTGTTAGTTATAGCCGTGTAGTATTGGTCATTCCATTTGGATTAGGAGCACGACTTAAACTTGGTCCTAACACGAATTTAGCGATTGAAGGAGGATATCGCAAAACATTCACAGATTATCTTGATGATGTGAGCACAGTTTATCCTGATCCAGCCAAGCTATCCAGTCCCACTGCAGTGGCTTTGTCCAATCGTTATATTGATAATGTGGGCAATCCTGATCCTGCAAGAGGCGCACCCGGAAAGCAACGCGGTAACCCTGGCAATAAGGATAGTTACTTCCTATTGAACGTCAAGTTGGAATATTACCTGCCTGGCGACTTTCAATTATTTGGCGGTGGCGGCGCAAAAAAAATCGGTTCATTCAACCGAAAAAGGAGTTCCTCCTTTTATCGTTACAATAGAAGAGGCCGGCTTAAGTAGTCGGGTAATCTGAACCCGTATTTAGGTGCAATGGGAACCGCGGGCAATCAGTGCAATTATTCCAAATCAGGAGTCTATTTCTTAATTATTTTGTAGTGTCCGCCACCTCCTGTTGTTCCAACATATATAAAATAGAGTCCCGGTGAATAAGGACTAAAATCAAATTGCCCTTTCATCCATTTGCCATTTGAGGTCAATTTCATCATTCCTAGTTTCCTTCCTGTGGAATTAAATATGAACATGTCTTCTGATGGATTTCCGTCATCTGGTGTTTCCAAATAGAACATCCCCGTGACAGGGTTTGGATATCCCTTTAGTCTGTGATTGTTTTCTTCGGTTCCGGTTACCACAAGTGTCTTTTCATCCGAGGTTATGCAACTTCCGATTCTCACTTCCAATCCATAAACACCGGAAAACTGAATTTTTAAAAAGGTTGTTGTGTCAACCAATAATGCGCCGTTGAGATACCAATGATTGCTGGTCTCGTGGTTGGATTGTAGCATATCTACTTCTGTTTGTGTGATCACGGCATCTTCGTAGCGAATAATAACAGCTGATGCTCCTACCCTATTGCCCTCGCAATATCCAAGCGAATCTATTGCACCGACAAAGTACTGCTGCGTCTTTTGCAAAACCGGCGTGATGAATTCTACACCGGTAAATACCGGCGCGCGGCTATCCATCTCCGAGTACCAATTATATCCCCCTCCCGTTGGAGCTCCTTTTGCCTTTAGTATTACGGGACCCGCCTGACAGTGTGGATCAGAACTAACCGAAGCTTTGTATGCACGATATCTATTAATCATAACCCGCTGATTTAAGCTAAACGAACCGCAGATACCCATAACTCTAATCGTTAAATCATTTTCTCCTTCCGTCAGCAATTCCGAAGGAATAACAAAATAAATAGAATCTTTTTCCCCCGAAATCGTGTCACTTATTATCCTGTCGCGGGTCGCAACAACATAATGCATCCCTGCTTGTGTGCCGCTCACTTTGACCCAGCCGGAATCCGTGCCACAAACATAAGAGCCCGCTTCCACCGTTAAATCAAATGCAATGGGCTTCTCATCAAAAATAATTTCAAAACGTTGCCGTGATTGCGAGGCTGTGTCGCTGGTTATCAAAAAAGAATATAGGCCATCTTCCCCCATGTCGACCGTCTGACCCAGGAACCGGTCAAACAAACTCAGCGCCAAATCAGAGAATACGCCCGATCTTATAAAAGTAAAATCATAACGCCCGACGCTTGCATCCTTTACACCAAGTGAAATGCGGGTATTGCAGGCAATGGATGGCAAGGCATTGATAGCCAATGGTTTGTCTGGGACCACTGTGGTGTACACATCAAACAGTTCTGTGAACGGATCATCCAATTGATTATTCAACTTGGGGGCATCGATGTTGTCCATTTCTGTTGAAGCACTTGATCCCAGTGCCTGTAAAACATAAGTCTTATCAGTTTGGGTTTGAGTAGATCCTGAAAGCACCACCTGCAGAAGATCGGGTTTTCGTTGCCTGTAAAATATATTTCCGTTTGCCGATGATGACTGTACTTTCGAATTTTCTGTAACCGCCGTAACTGGATCCGCACCGGTAGTGCGTACCCAAAATGCCTGACCTTGGGCAATTATTCCATTGGGAATGTCATTTGCTCCGATACCCCCTTGAGTGTAATAAAGGAAAACTCCATTCCCATTATCACGAACAGCTATCGTAGTTGAGACTTGATTTAATTTAACACTATCCCAATCAATTGCGGAGGGGTATGGATTTCCAACCAGGTTATTATAGGTCGAAACGGTACCGGTATGTGTGACCGGCAAATTGACAATACCCCAATTCATCCCATCAACCAAAGTGCCCTCGACACTTATCACTGTTGGATCCACGCATTGCCGGATAAACGCTGCATATCCGCGCCCCACGATCAATGGATTTGCGTTGGCAAGTCCTGCTACTGGAAAGGCTATGTAGTCTTTCGTTGGTTCGCCATAATAGTACAGTGAAGGCGTTAATGGCTTAATCACCTTCCCACAGACAACACCGGAATTGGAAGGATCAGCAAACGTCCCCGTTATCGGAAAACTATTCTTCCAGTCTGCCACCGTGGCGCCTGCAACGGGACTACAGATATATCGATAAATTCTGCCCTCGCCGCTGACATACCGCTGCACGGTAAACTTCCCCAAAATACTTGTGCCTTCCGCCATCGCAGCAATGCTTGCGTCAGATGTTGGATTGTCACCCACAGACTGCAATGTGAAAATTCTATTTCCTGAAATACCATCAACATCAAACGATGCGTTGCTTGTAGTGGAGTTTAATTTCAGTGCGCCGTACAAATTAATACTTTTTTCAGCAATCAGGTCAGGGTCGGAAGTCCCGCCCTCCAGTATAATATTATCAAACTCCATTGGCGTTCCCGAAGAAACAGAAGACGAAATCAATTTAGTAGTATTTCCTGCAAAAGTCACCGAACCCCCGTTGGGATCAAAAATTCCGTCGTTCACCAGATTTCCGGTTATCGTTATTTTTCCGGATGAAGAGATCAATCTTGCCGCAGCGCTGATTTGAATATTGTTGAATGAAATACTTCCGTCACCGGAAAGCGGAGTACTTCCCAAGATTGTTGTGGTGTTGTTTCCGGCATTTAAAGTTCCAGCAATATCCATTGGACCGCTAATTTTATAGGCCGAATTGGGTGTAAAACTGCCGGTGATAATAACATGGCTGAAGGTCTTTGTACCCGATCCTGTCATGGTGGTAGTTCCACTAAAAGTAACCGAAGACAGTAAAGTCAGCGTTCCCGTAATCGACAGATTCCCGGCGAGTACTGCATCCGCACCGGGATTTGCCACAAAGGTTGCTTGTGAAGAGACCGTTAACGTTCCTCCAATACTGAATGGTGAATTGTTTGCCGTAAATGACCCGGTCGTTGGAGAGACGCGGAGTGCTCCCAAGGCAATAAATCCGTTGTTGGAAATACACGTACCTCTTGCGGTAAACGTTCCGTTGGCGGAAAAGGGAGAATTAGCAGTAAGTTTACTTCCTGCATTAATGGTTATCCTATTAAAAGTAGCTGAGCCGTTGCCCGTATTTGAAAATATAGAATGTAGACCTCCGAAAGTGGTTGTATTGTTTCCCACGTTGAGGATTCCGGTTCCGGATAACGTTAGATCACCGGTTATCGTGTATGCCGCATTAGGGGTCAACACTCCAGTCAGCAGAATGTCGTTGAATGTTTTTGATCCCGTGCCGGTCATTGTTGTAATCCCAAAAAAGGTTGTTGCGGCTACCGTACTGTAGCTTCCGTTTACTGATAGGTTTCCCGAAAGGATACCATCGGCACCCCCATTCGCAATAAAAACTCCAGGAGAAGAGACGGTCATAGCGCCACCCACGCTAAATGGGAAATCATTAACTGTGAGCGAACCTGTTGATGAGACCGTCAGTGAGCCCAGCGCATCAAATCCGTGGTTTACCATCAACACCCCATTTACAGTAATTGTACTTTCTCCTTTAAATGGAATTGCGGTCACTACACTTGCCCCCGAGTCAATGGCGATCATGAAGAACGAAGTCGAAAGCGCCGTTCCGTTGATGCTGCTTGTGGGACCGTCAAACGTGACCGTACCCGCTGCAAAATGAATGGTCCCGTTGTTGGTGAGATTGCCGTGAACACTTAGGTTATCAATACAACTCAACGTGTCACCAGTTTCTATGACGATCGTATTCAATGCTTTTATTCCAGAACCGGAGATGGTTGAATATCCACTAAAAATAATTACTCCATTGCTGATCAAGGTACCAGAGGACACGGTGAGTTTTTTATGAATGCCAAAATCCGAACTTGTCGCCAGCGTGTCGGTCGATCTATTGAATTCAAAACTATCAAAAGTGGTACCCGGTGCAATAATAAAATCCGCGGGAAGTGAGCCGGAACCAGCTATTACCAATTTTGGTGTTGCGTTCAAATCACTGGAGATAAATCCACCCGTTTGAATGATGGGTCCATTCAGTGTCAGACTTACGTCTGGCAAAATCAGGTTTCCATAAGACAGACGGAGCATTCCTGTCATGACGAAATCGTGCGAAAGAAAAACGCCTGCTGGATTATTAATTGTTACGTCAATGGAGGTAGTCATAATCCCCGAAGGGTCAAGAATTTGTCCTAAAGTGCCGTCTAAGTTTAAGCTTGCGTGGGCATTCCCCCCTCCGGACAGGGTAATCGTTGCACCCGTTGTGGAGAAATTGCCTTTGAGGTTGAACATCCCGATACCACCCGAGCTGCTTGAGAAATCCCAAGTACCCGAGTTCATAATTGTGTTTCCGCCGACTTGCATTGTCCCGGACCCGGAAGTTGCAGATTGCGAAGCACCGGAAGCTGGATCCGGATTCGAGATAAAGTCTTGGGCAACAAACACTTCCACTTTTCCGGTTGAAGTCAGAAACAACCGTGAGACCCCCGAGGTGGACAGGCGGCCTCCAATATATATTGCTGAGGTTGCCAGGGTAGAAGTGTCTGTAGAATTAAAGTAAACGCGACCGGTTGATCCTGTGTTTCTGATATTCATGTCACCCTGAATATTTCTGAGAAACCCTGCAAAGTTAACGCTCCCTGAGGTCTGATTGGGACAATCATAAATCACGTTACCAAGGGGTACACTCCAGTTTACCGAATTGAACGTTCCGGTGCCGGTGAATCCATTGATCAATAATGTCGATGCCGGATCAAAAGAACCCGCCGATAAGGCAGTGCTCGCTGAGGTAACCTGGTGTTCCAAAACTCCTCCCGCCTGAAAAAAGAGTGTTGAGAAGGATGAGTTGATAGCACTACCCTGCTGACGAATAATCGTTCCGCCAGAAGAGACCATTGTGGCGCCGGCAGTAGTGGTCAGAGTTCCCGCTACGCTTACAGTACCCACAACTGTAAGATTGATGCCGGCGCCGGCAATGGTTAATGTACGGCCCGAGTTGATAATGATGTTTCCCCCGCTGTTGACGGTCACCTGATCGACCGAAACGCTGGCGGTAATCGTAATAATATGATTGCTTTGGATGGAGATGATTCCCGAACTACTAGTGGGAGTGACCGATGCTGGTGTGATCCATGCCGAGCCGTTCCATTGTTCCCAGGTAGCTGCGACATTCCAGTTGCCGCTTTGATGTGACTGAAAATCGCTTGTTGATTGGCAAAAGCCGCTGAGATTGACGACGATGAGGCCGATAAATAAAATGGCGTGTTTCACTTTTTTATTTCCTGTGAATGAGTCAGGAGATAAAATTAGGGATTGGGTTTTTTAAAATCCGGAAATGCGGGTACGGTTTTCCAGATGAAACCTCACCCCCGGCCCCTCTCTGGAAGAGAGGGGAGCCGAGTTCCCCTCCTAAGATGCGCATTGACGAAGCGACGTCATTGCGAGCACCTGCGCTGGAATGTGAGGTGGCGCGAAGCAATCCCCTTGTTCGAAGCATTAAAAATCCACTCACCAATTCTTCACTTCCTTCTCATACAAATCAATCCAGCCGGGGTTCATTCTGTTGATCAAATCAATTTTGTTTTTTCGGGACCCTCCTTTAAGCTGTTTCTCGCGAGCGATGGCTTCTTCAATGCCCGGCAATAATTCAAAATAGGCGAGTTCGACTAAATTGTATTTTGCCGTAAAGCTCCGCGGGTCTGATTTTTCCTTGTGTTCTTGCACCCTCGCAACGAGGTCAGCTGTAACACCAATATATAATGTAGTGTGGTGTTTATTTGTCATGATGTAAATGCAACCACCCCTTACCATGGCCAAAACTGCACGCTTCATAAATGAGTTGGAAATAATTACGCACGGGAAAACATGATTATTTTCGTCATTGTGAGCACCAGCATCAGTATTTCGGCTTAAGGATAACTCCCCTCCTACAAGGAGACTGCTTCGCCCTGACGCTCAAAAGCCCAGCGCAGGTGCTCGCAGTGACGAGAGATTTAGACGATTTCAGCATTTCGGCTTAAGGATAACTCCCATCCTAAAAGGAGACTGCTTCGCCCTGGCGCTCAAAAACCCAGCGCAGGTGCTCGCAGTGACGAGAGATTTATACGATTTCAGTATTTCGGCTTAAGGATAACCCCCCTCCTAAAAGGAGACTGCTTCGCCCTGACGCTCAAAAGCCCAGCGCAGGTGCACGCAGTGACGAGAGATTTAGACGATTTCAGTATTTCGGCTTAAGGATAACCCCCTCCTAAAAGGAGACTGCTTCGCCCTGACGCTCAAAAGCCCAGCGCAGATGCTCGCAGTGACGAGAGATTTAGACGATTTTAGTATTTCGGCTTAAGGATAACTCCCCTCCTGCAAGGAGACTGCTTCACCCTGGCGCTCAAAAGCCCCGCCGCAGGTGCTCGCAGTGACGAGATGGCGCAGGCAGAAAGGGGAGTTTACCGTGAAGATGTTGTTGCGTCATTGCGAGCACCAGCGTTGGAATGTGAAGTGGCGCGAAGCAATCCCATTGTTCGAAGCAATCTAAGTGATTTAGACGATTTCAGTATTTCGGCTTAAGGATAACTCCCCTCCTACAAGGAGACTGCTTCGCCCTGGCGCTCAAAAGCCCAGCGCAGGTGCTCGCAGTGACGTAAGCAGCTCGTGTGATGTAAGGGGAATTCGCAGTGACGGAAGGCTGTTCTATGCCTCCTCTTTGTGCTTATCCAAAATCTCGTAGCGGGAGTAATTGCTTTTGTATTCCGGAACCAATTCTTTCATCAGCGCGACCATTTTTAGTTCATTCTTGTCGTACACCAAATCATTAAAAAGCTCGACGAATTTATTGATCTCTATATAAGAATATTCCATCACGCGGGCGATCATGATTTTCTGGTGATGGGTGCGGATGGTATTTTCTGTGTTATTTAAGAGTTCTTCAAACAGCTTTTCGCCCTCGCGAAGGCCGGTGAAAACAATATCAATGTCCTTTCGGGGCTCCAGGCCGGATAGCCAAATCATCTTTTCAGCCAGGTCCAGAATGCGGATGGATTGTCCCATGTCAAAAATAAATATCTCCCCTCCTTTGCCCATCGCACCTGCTTCGAGCACCAGTTGGCATGCTTCAGGGATGGTCATAAAAAAGCGGGTGACATCCGGATGCGTGACCGTAATAGGGCCCCCAACCTGAATTTGCTTTTTAAACAGCGGAATTACCGAACCATTGGACCCCAGCACATTTCCAAACCGCGTGGTGACAAAGGCAGTATGGTGTTCGTTGAGGCTTTCGAGGTGATTATTCAATGATTGAACATAAATCTCTGCGATCCTCTTCGAGCAGCCCATCACATTGGTAGGGTTCACGGCTTTATCGGTGGAGATCATCACAAATTTCTGCACCTTGTATTCCGATGCCAGATCGGCGAGGACTTTTGTTCCCAGAATGTTGCAGGTAATCGCCTCTGCCGGGTTACTCTCCATCATCGGAACATGTTTGTAAGCCGCCGCATGGTATACGACTTCAGGCTTATGCTG